>JAZSEN010000021.1:0-26432 GCA_045531675.1 Faecousia sp. | reverse complement strand
ACCTGCTCGGTGATGATAGCGCCGGAGAACAAGGACGGCAGAAGGCCGGCCAGAGAAGTCACCAACGGAATCAGAGTATTGCGGAAGGCGTGCTTATTGATAACAACGCTTTCTTTCAGACCCTTGGCGCGGGCAGTCCGGATGTAATCCGAATTTAGGACTTCCAGCATATTGGTACGGGTCATACGCATTCTTGCACCAATACTGAGGATAACAACCGTCAGAATCGGGATAAAAACGTGACGCCCGTAATCCATCAGCTTAGCAAAGCCTGAATAGTCTGTAGTGGCATCCACAAGACCACTGGGCGGGAACCAGCCCAGTTGATAAGACAGCCAGTTTTTCAGGATATTGCCGAAGAAGAAGGAAGGTAAAGAGATACCGACCATAACCAGAATCGTAACGATGTAATCCCGCATGCTGTACTGATGAGTAGCAGCAGTGATACCCAGCGGGATAGCAATCATAAACTCAAAAACTGTTGCAATCAGGGCGATGATGAAGGAAGTGCCCATATGCATGGCAATCTTCTCAGTAACAGGAATACCATAGCTGAAGCTGGTACCTAAATCAAATCTGCACAAATCGCCAAGCCATCCCAGATATCCCTTCAGGATATCCAGGAAGCCGGCATTCTCACTCAGACCGTAGGCCTCATACATGGCATCCACCATCGCAGAATCGACGGTGGCGCCAGAGGTCTGAACAGATACAACCTTGTTCTTAACAAAGTCAATAGGCATCAATCTGGTCAGAAAATAGATGATTAGAGATACACCAAACAGGACCAGAATTGAATAACCAATTCTTTTTAGAATGTATTTTAACATAGTGTCACGCCCTTTTATCAGCTGACAAATTCAAGTTCCCAAATACGGTCCAGCGGGGAGGAATAAGGATTCACCTCGGAAGGCACAGTGGAGGAATTAATAACGTTGGAATTGTAAGCATACAGAACATCACGCTGATAGACAGGCAGCTCAACTGCCAGATCCAGAACGTAACCCATTGCTTCCTCATACAACTCAGCGCGCTCGCTCTGATCATTGGTCTCACGGGCAGCATCGATAATCTCGCTGAGGTTATCCAGAATCTCCAGTTCCTCATCGGAACCGCTGTTCTTGATGTAGTTATAGCCCCAGGCCAGAGTGCTGGTTGCGGTGGAATCCTTGTGGTAAACCTGATACATATCAGGGTCAAGAGCAGAGCTCCAGGCAGCAGCCCAGACAGCCAGAGAACCGGTGGAAATCTTGGTCAGAGCCTGAGGATCACAGACAACATTGATTTCCCAGCCAAGGCTGTTCAGCAGCTCAGCGGCATCACGGAAAACCTTGTAAGTGGGGTGGTCCTGCAAAGTAGAGCCGGCGATGGTGAAGGTGATACGCAGGCTGCTCTCGCCGCCGCTGACGCCGGCAGCTTCCATGTACTTCTTGATATTATCAATGGCCTGACCTTCGTCCCACTTACCGCCCAGCTGGGGGTAGTCCTTGCCATTGTCGTTTCTGGAGGAACCGGTGGGGTAAGCCCAGCTGACAGTAGACATATTCCAGTAGATCTGCTCAGCAGTACCGGCACGGTAGTAGTCCAGCGCCAGAGAGGTATTCATCGCGCACATGATAGCCTTACGCAGGTTGACATCATTAATCTTGGAAGCATTGACGCCGATGTAACCGTAACCCAGCTGATCAGAGGACAGGGTGACGTAACCCTTTTCGGACATTTCTTCCAGCTTGGTATAGTTGGAGTTGGTCAGCGCAGGGGAAATATAGTGAACGCTGCCGCTCTCAAGAGCGCCGATGGCGTTATTGGAGCTAACAATCTGGTAACGGATCTTACCAATCTTAGCATTGTTGATGCCCTCGCCCACAGTCTCAAAATGAGTGTTGGCCTTGAAGTAAACGACGTTATTCTTGTAGAAATCATTCTCGGAGGGTTTATCGCTGTTGTTGGCATCGGTAACCTTGTAAGCACCGGCGCCCATGGGCAGCTTCACGTTTCTGGGAGACTGCACGATATCAGACATGAACTTGAAGTTAGCGAACTCAACACCGAACTTGTTGTTAGGAATATCAACGCCAACAGAGCTGCCCTCGCCGTAGTAGTGCTGAGGGGCAACGGAGATGGCAAAGTTCCAGATAGCCTTGGGGTCAATGCCCTCGATGGTAATCTGCAAAACGTCATATTCGGAGGAGTTGGTCACGGTGCCATCGGCATTGTGACCGGAAGCAATCTTGTAATCAGTGCCATTAACAGTCACAGTAGAGCCAGCCTTGTCAGTGTGACCCAGGGAAACGATGCCTGCGATGTTATCAACAACCAGATTGCCACCCTCGCTTCTCTCTTCCAGGATGACCTGCTTAGCCTGAGCGGTATACTCGCTGAGCAGGGTATTGGCGGTAGCCCAGAACAGCAGAATCTCGTCGAAAGCGCTGGAGACCTTATCTTCGAAGATGTAGTCAATGGCAGCTTCTTTAGTGGTGATGGCAGAGGCGGAATACTTGGGAGTCAGGCTCTCAATCTTGGTGCGATCGATTTTGCCGTCGGCGCCTTCTGCATACTTGACTTCCACATAGCCCTCAGTGAACATGAAACGGAAAATCTCATTCTGGAACTCAGGATGGGACTTGTAGGGCTCCTCGGTGTAGGATTCCTGACAGTTTGCATAGTCGCTGGTCAGCTCTTCTCTGAACAGCTTCAGAGTATACTCGTAGTCGGCCAACAGCTGAGCGCTGGTGACAGAGCTGGGATCGGCAGAAACAGCAGACTTATAGCCGCTGGAGGGGTTGGTAGCAAGAATAGCGGTGGTCATTTCGGAGGAATTGACCTCACCGGTGGAGGAACCGTTGCGCTTGCTGATGTACAGGTTCAGCAGCTCATTGATACGCTCCTGAGCACGGCTGCCTGCCAGAGCGGCCAGCTGGCTGTCGCTGCCGGTGGAACCAGAGGTGACAGACTGGGTGCGGTACTCATCCAGACCAACAATCTTCGTGGAGTACAGAGTGGAAGAACCGGTGTAAACGGGATCCAGATAAACATAATAGTTGAACAGAACGTCCTCCATGGTCAGAGGATGACCGTCTGAGAACTTAATGCCGTTCTTCAAAACGAAAGTGTAAGTAGTGGTGTCGTCGTCGTTCTCAACAATATCGTAATCTTTAACGACAACTGCTTCGTTTTCGCCATAGGCAACCTTGACCTGACCGTCCACAAACTTGGAGGACAGCATGCCAATCTGGGTCATGGCAACGATGGTGCCATCATTGGCAGAGGTGGAGAAGAAGGGATTGAACAGGCCATCCAGCTGCTCGGTCATGATAACAAAAGCATCCGGTACACCCGCACCGTCTTTGTCACCATTGTTTTTGCATCCGGTGAACATGGAAGTCATTCCAAGGCACATGGCGATGCAAAGAATCATCGCAATTAATCTCTTTTTCATTATGACACTCCTTTATAAATTAATTTTCTTCAATGATTACAGTGTTTCCATCAACTCTAACAGTGAAGTTCCAGCTGGGATTACCCTCCATAACAGTGCATGTAATGCCGGAAGTATCGATGGCACTCCAATTGCCATCCGCGCAAATCAGGCCAATGTTGTAATGCACATTGGGCGCAATTTCGGGGCTGATAAGCATCTGACTATTAGTGATAGAAACATTTGTCAAAGTAGCACCATCTGCAATATTGCTGGCAAACAAGCCATATGCACAATCGTTCTTGGTGGTACCCTTCTTCAAAGTAAACACAACATTATCAAAGGTAACATCGGAAATAGAAGCGCTTTCGTTGATGTTCAGGAACAGACCAGACTTGGTAACCTCAACATTATCCTGCTGGAAAGTGATATTGCTGAGTTTGAATACTTCACCATTCACGGTTTGAATCGTTCCATTAAACTCTTCATTCATGAACTCCTTGGGCCATTCCACCTTGGAGAAGTCCAGGTTGTCAAATATCACGTAATTTCCGTTACAATCGGCGCTTCTGGAAAGCTGTTTGGCACTATAAATATGGTACCACTCCCCTTCCAGCCAATCCACATAAATCTTCATGGCAGTGGCATCGGGGTCAGATTCCGCAGTATGAACCAGAACAGGGGTATCAATCAGGCGGGTACCCTCCAGGTCATAATAGGCACAATCAAATGTATAGCCATCTTTACCGGGGATGCCATTCATAGAAATATTGCCCCGGGTGGAATCACGCTTCCATTCAGGCATCCGAATCTCATCCAAAGTCGGATCATACTGAATCGTATCCATCAATTCGTTGGTGGCTCTGTCAATAATCTCAACAGTCAACAGAGGCTTCCACACAGCATAAAGAGTAATAACAGGCTCAGAAGCACTGTATTTACCATTGGCGTCCACGCTAACGCGGTCCGTATCAAAATTCCATGGATTAGCGTAGATATAGCCCTCTCCGTCCGGATTCTCGGTACGTTCGCTGTACCAGCCAGCCAGATAGTAACCGGATTCAGGATAACTGGGTTTGCAGACATTAACGCTTCCACGACGACTATCAGCAGGATTCAACAAAGCAATTTCAATCTTGCCATCGGCATTGGGCTTCATATCCGCAATGTTAAAAGTATCTACGATTGACTCGACCTGATTCATCATGGTGCCGCCGTTGGCATCAAAACGAATACTGACACTAAAACCATCTTCATCAAAGGATTCATAGACGGACTTACCGGAGCAACCGCTAAGTGCCAGCAGTGTGCCAATCAAAAGGCAAAGCAACACGATAGGTCTAAATTTCATTTTCATGTTTCCGCATCATCCTTTACATAGTTGATTCGGTAGGGACAAAGTCACAATTGTGACTTTGTCCCTTATTTAAGATTACTGTTCGGAGGCAGATGATTCTTCCTCGGAGGCCTGAGATTTCTGTTTTTTGTTATCCAGGAAAGACAGATGGATAACTCCGTTGCGATTAAGATCATACACAATCGCAGCAGCAACACCACCAACGCCAAGAACCAGGATTACCCATGCAAGCCAGGTCAGGTTCATCTTCTTCTCGGGAATAATTTCATCAGGAATATCCTCAACAACATCATCGGTGGGAGCCAGCGCTTTAATACGCTGCTCAGCAGAAATCAGGATATCATAATTGGTAACCAGTGCCTGCTGTGCTTTCGTGGCAATCTTATCATAGGCAGTACGGGCAGCGGCAACAATCTCCCGATGCTCATAGGTAACGCGCTCAGGGATTCTGTTGATTGCCGCAATCGCAGCCAGTGTGATGTCATCCGCACCTGCAGCACCATCAATCACAATATTAAAATACTGATCAAGGATATAGGTGCCATAATTCTGTCCGTTGGAAGGTCTGACCATGGTCAGCTTATCTTCCACATAACCAACATAATCCACAAAGTTGGCGCCGTAGAAAACATTGGAGTACATACCACCGGTGGCATTCCACATGTAGTAAGGAATCAGGCCCATGCCGTTGATAACGACCTCAGAACCATCATAGTCATTGTAGGAGCCAAAATCGCCGGTACCGGGGATATGCTCCATGGATTCGTAATAGAACGAATCAAATTCCTCTTCAATGATGGGAGCATGGTAGCTGGTGAACACTACAGTTTTCAGCGACTGGCAATCGAAGAACGCCTTGTGACCAACCGCAGCCACTGTATAAGGCAGCGTAACCATTTCAATATCGGTACACGCGAAAGCAAATGCACTGATACGGACTGTATCATCGGCAACATGGAAGTTTGTAGGATTCAAGCCGGTGTAAACAATCAATTCATAACCGCCGTTGACAACCTTACAGTACAGGGAACCTTCAATAATACGAACAGAATCGTTCAAATCATAGGTATAGATTGTATCTGTATAATCCACACCGTTGAAGGTCTCCACCACTTCAACGCCAAAGGGCAGAATCTGACACATGGCGAAGGGATTGTTACCCACGGAAACCAGAGACTCACCAAGTGTAACCTTGAAGGGAGTCAGTTTTTCCTTCAGGAACACGGTATCGCCAAGGGATTCAGCACCGGACAAGTCAGCTTCGGTAATCGCGGTATACGCAAAAGCGTAACCATCAATATTCTTCGCGAACTTCATGTTTTCCACATTGGACAGCTTCTCACAGTAAGAGAAAGCGCCCTCACCGATATCGGTGCCAACCTCGCTGAGCTTCACGTTCTTCAGACCGGAGCAGTACACAAAGGCATACTCGCCAATAGATTCCACCGCAGAAAGGTCAACAGAAACCAGATCCGCATCTTCGATGAATGCATAATCACCAATATTGACAACATGAGCAAGATTGATGTTCTTCAGAGCGAAGCAGCCGGCAAAAGCATACTGAGGAATATCGGTAATGTTTTCATTCAGATGAACATCCGTCAGTTCCATGCAATAGGCGAAGGCATACTCACCAATGCTGGTGGCTGCATCCAGCTTAACATTGGTCAGCTGAGGTGCGTGATAGGTATACATATACTTGCCTTCGTCGCTAATGGCCGCAACCGTCATACTGTCATCCAGGCACATATAGTACACATCACCGGAGAAGGCATAATCGCCAATGGAAACGGCCTTGCTCAAATCAATGTTTCTCAGGCTACAGCAGTTATAGAAAGCCATGTAACCAATTTCAGCATTAGCACCAAGCTTAACGGACTGCAGTCCAGCCGCGCCGGAGAACGCATTATCGCCGATGATAGCATTCTCACCAATTGTCACGTTCTTCAGGCTGGCGTCAAAGACATAATAGAAATATCTCTCGCCATTGCGGTCCACATGCTTAATCTTAAAGATATTGTCTTTATTGACACTAAAGGCGTATTCGCCGATGGTAACGTTATTTCCGATGGTGACAGACTGAAGATTCATGCACTCGCTGAAGATACCCTCAGGCAGAACCATTCCATCCGCAATGGTAATGGACTTCAGTGCGGTGTGAGAGAAGGCGTACTTACCGATGGAAGCATCAGCAGCAAACTTCGGCATAGAGGAAATAGCAGTCTCAAAGAAACCATATTCACCGATTTCAGTCAACTCGCCCAGAGTAACAGACTCCAGTGAAGTGGCGGAACCAAAGCCGTACTCCCCTACCCGTGTTACATCAGGCAGTTTCACAGAAGTAATCTCCACATTGTGAGAGAACGCGCCCTTAGCAACAGCAGTCACAGACTTACCATCCAGCTGATCAACGCCAAAGGCTCCGTCAAAGGTAGGCGAAACAGCAACCAGAGTGGAGCCGTCCACAGCAAAGATGTAGGCAGCCGTCTGATTCAGATAGGCAGCATTACCGGATTTAATCTCAAAGGAGGCAACCTTGGTATCACGGAACGCGAAAGGTCCGATATCGCTGACATCAGGACCGATTGTCACAGACTCAAGAGATTCACACTCGTAGAACATACCCTCAGGCAGCACGGAGGAATTCACATAGAAAGAAGTCAAGGACTCACAGTCGGTGAATGCATAGGAGCCATACTTAACCTTAGAAGCAGTGATAGTCACATCAGCAAGCTTCTTACAGCCGGCGAATGCATACTGACCAATGGAGAGCAGGCTATCGCTGGTTTTGAATCCCTGCAGATTGGCGTTACCCGCAAATGCGTAGTCAGAAATGACGCAAACCGCGGACAAATCAATTACGCCCTCCAGATTACACTTTTCAAAGGCATTCTGGTTGATGATTTGCAGATTGTTCTCACCGCTGAAGGTCAGCTTCTTGAGCGAGGTACAGTTGTAGAATGCACCGTACTCAATAGCTTCAAGGGTGGAAGGAAGTACAATTTCTTCCAGAGCGGTCAGGTTTGCAAAGGCGTAGGCATTGATTTTCTTGACGCCCTCAGGCAGGATTACCTTGGTAATGGTGTTGTCACCCAGGAACCACTGCTTGCTGGTTTCAGCATCATCAAACTCAAGCTCTTCCTCAGTCTTGGGAATGTACTCAAAGTTAGAGAAAGCGAAGTTGCCGATTTCTCTGAGGGACAGGTCAGCAGGAACCATAACCGTACCGCCGTTACCGAAGTAGTGAGTCAGTGTAGCACCGGTGGTAATATAAGGATCCTTGACCTCAACGGAAATCGTCTGAGAGAAGTAGGTGGACTTATCATTCTGGAGCACACGGACCGTAACGGAAGAGAAACCTTCAGCCACGGCAGTTACAACACCGGTCTTATCAATTGTAACAATATTTTCGTTACTGGAATCAAAGACAACAGTGGTCTCGTTGGGGAAGAATGCATCCAAATCATAGTTTAGTTTGAGGGATTCAGAGGGATACAACGACAGAGAATACTTACCGTCAAAGAATCTGGTATCACCGACATCGCCGATTAACTTATCCTTGCTGTCAATCTGATAATAAGCCTTCAGTGTATCGTATCCGGTTACACGGAACACATCAGCCACAGGTTTATCGTACTTTCTGTAACCCTCGTCGTTCTCACTGAGAACATTCACATTAAACGTCAAGCTGTTATTGGTTTTGGGATCTCGTACACGAATAATAGCAGATCCGGACTTACCGCCAACAATCTTGTCATTAACAATACGGGCAACACTGGGCTTGGAAGAAGTGAACTCCAGCAACTCACCCCACTGGGAACTGGGATGCACCAGCGGAGACAGGGTGAACACTTCATTGGGGCTCAGCGTCACACCCTCCTCAATGCCATCAATAAAGAAATCGGTGAAGTTATCAGGCATGCCGATTTCAAATGTTGCATAGTTAAGGGCGTAGTCATAACAGGTCACCACAAAGGAGTTATCATTCATGGCATTTTCGCTGATTTCATAGATGTAATCAGTCAGCTCGAAGGTAACATAAGTGGTGCTGTTCTTCTGGGAGTAAACCGGGGTCATGTACTGCTCAAAGGACTTCATGACAGGGCTTGCATTGCCGTCATCATCGGTACCCATGGTCACGTAGCCAAGCTGAGAAGACATAGCATAGTGATTATCATAAATACCAACCTTAGCGTACAGACGATTCTTTTTCAAAGTCTTGTCGTACTGATAGTAGTATTCCACATCAGTAACAGTAGGAGCTTCAAAGTCGATAGTCAGGGGGAACTCAAATACATTACGCTCATTGGTCTCCAGACCGCCTTCAGCGTAATCCAGATAACCTTCCAGACGAACGGTATACTCGGTGTTGTTCGCCAGATTATAGTCCATGGTATCGAACTCGATTTCCACGTTGGCAGGATAGATAGAGCCGCCATCACCGTAAGACTTACGAACATCCGTATCCACAGTTTCGAAAATAACCTCGCCGGTAGTATCGTCGGTGATGGTTATCACGATTTTCTGAGCATTTCTCAAAAGACCGGCCCAAACGAACCGCAGAGAGTGAACCGTACCCTCCTGATTGGACAGCGCGATGTAGTTTTTGTTTGCAGAGATGACAATGTCATCAGGATTCTGCAGGAAGTAATAACAACCCAGATAGCTGACAAAATCCTCAGAAACGCCGCCTACAGGACGGGTGGGATAAGCATCAGCCATAACCTTATCTTCAGGAGAAATGCCGTCATCCAGTTCATCGGCATTGGTCTCGAAGTACTCCATGTCGAAAAGGGGTGCAAGTGTCCAGTCACCATAGAAAGCGAGGTAAGGAATGTTCATATCAATATCTGTGCCGGAAGTAGCATCCAGAGTGATAAAACCTTCCACATACATACCATTGGCGAAGGACTCGTTCAGATATTTCTTATCGGCATCGGTAAGAGTAATCTTCACAGAAACTGTGGTCTCACCATTGGCGGAAACCGTAACAGTATTACCGCTGACACTGCCGCCCTCAACAGACAGAATCTTAATTCCGCCAGACAGAGCATAAGCCTCCTCAGTAACGGTGGTTTCACCGGCATTGGTTTTAGTTTCACTAACGCCCTCAGTCAGGACATAAGCACCGATATTATAAGACAGCGCAGCGGAGCCAAAGTTCGTAATGGTGAACTTCATCTCATAGACACCGGTCTTGGAGGGATCATCGCCCAGCTCCAGCTTGGGCTTGTCCATAGCATTGCCGTCTTTATCGTAGGTGGTCAAATAAGCGGTGGTCTTCAGAGCAGCGAACAAATCCGCAAGACCGGCACCCTGCTTACGAACTGCATAAGGCAGACCATTCGTGTTCAGCGCGATGTCAGCCGTGGACATCATAAGCTTGTTAACCATCTCATTGACTTTTACGTTGTCTTCAGCAATCTTGGGGAAATTCTCCACAACATACTGCCGCAGCAGAATGACCACACCAGCCAGGTTGGGACAAGCCATAGAAGTGCCGGACAAACGGTCATAGCCACCGCCGGTGACAGAGGAAAGAATGTTACCGCCGTGGGCAGTAATCTCAGGCTTGATATTCAAGCTGGGAGTGGGGCCCCAGGAAGAGAAGTCAGAAATGAAAGGACCGGAAGTCTGCTTCTTGCTGAGCTTCAGAGTGCCGCCGCCCGCAGCCGCCAGCATCTCACCGTCATTCTGGGAGATAGAACAAACTGCCAGCTTTGCATCACCAACACTCATTTTGATATCACCGGAAACATTATTATAAATAATGATACCGGCTGCGCCCTGAGCCTCAGCAATCATAGCCTTTTCTTCAAAGGTATTGTCGCCGCGGCGAACCAGCGCAATCTTACCCTTCACATCCAGACCGGTATAGTCAGCACTACGACCCACACCGGGAACAACGACGTACTGGATGTCTTTGGATTCGGTGTCACCCAACAGAGTGTCCACAAAATCCAGTTCCTCCGCGGCACCACTATTTGCCTCAAGGAAGTACATAATGGTGTTGCCGTACATCAGATAGGGAGTCTCCTCACCGCTGATGGAAGCAACGGACATAACACCTTTGTAAGTACCGGGAGAACCAACGGTACCGATATCAGGATTGGAGGTCAAAGGCAGATTACCATTGGCCTCGGAACCATAGGCAGAGGAATAGCTGTTAGAGGCAGCAACAATAACAGAAATGCCAGCCTCACGAAGCTTATCATACACGCCATTCATGATTTCCTCATCGGACTCACGAGCGAAACCGCAGGCAGTACCAAGGGACATATTGATAACGTCAACGCCCAGAATCGCACAGTCTTCCAGAGCAGACAGAATCCAACTGCTGCGAGCGGTATCCATCACGTCGGAGAAAATCTTCATGGAGACCAGCTGTGCATTGGGTGCCACACCGGTGATAACATCGTCCTTACCGACGATAACACCGGAAACGTGGGTACCGTGGTTATTGTGAGTGGAGTACACATCGGGATCATTATCGGCATAGTCATAGCCGAAAGGAACCTTTTCATTGATGTAAACGTCGTTAACCGTCAGGCTTCCATTCATCTTGCTGGCGGTTGTTTCACCAAGCACCGCGGCAACTTCCTCATAAGTAAGCCCCAATGCTGCGCCGGGCTTAAAATTAGAAGTAGAGAACGCGCTGTGATTGGAATCCAAGCCGGTATCCAGAACTGCAACCACCATGCCGCTGCCGTCGTAGCCGGAGCCGGAGGTATTAAAGATACCAGTTCCAAAAACATTAACTTCGTTCTCAACCAGCTTCGTCTCGCACTTTTCAAAGACTTCGCTGACAATGATTCCCTGACCATCCTTCAAGGTTTTGCAGGTATCAGAGAAATCGCCAGCCTTAATCAGAATCTCAAAGCCACTAATCAGTGTGGAGTACTCCTCACCGGTGGTATATTGGATTCCCTTGTCAGTCAAGGCAGACAGAACCTGTTCTTTCTCATCAGCAATTTCCTGCTTGATTTTGGCAGCATCATCGCTGGTGAGTGCGTAATTCTTAAAGCTCATTGTTTTGGCAGAGCCTTCATACGCATCCATTAAATTAATAACATCGACGGTAATGATGACGGAGATTTCCTGATCGTCATCAATCTTGTCAGACAGCTCAAACATAACGGAGCTATCCAGGTAGTCCTTCAGGTTAACGGTCAGTCCATCCTCCCGCAGTTGGATGAACGACGCCCCGTAACCGGACACCTCGGTGCTGGGCGTGGTAACCAGTCCGGTCAGCACAGCGACGACCAGCAGACAGGCAACCAAAGCCTTGGACACCAGTGATAGGTTTTTCTTTTTCATTCTGTCATACGCCTTTCTATAATGATCCTGAATGCATTGCATACCATTTTCAATTATAGCCGATTTTATCAATAAATGCAAGTAATTTTCACAAAAACAAACTATTTTAATACAATTCATTGTGTATTTATGAAGAATACATTTCTATTATATATGTCCTCGAGTAGCGTACATATGTGAATGTAGTAATCCCCCCACCATGGTGGGGGGATGCAAAGTATTAATTTGTAGCTTGCAACACGAACACAACATCATTGGTATCAGCCATGGAAATCTCCATAATGCCGTCAACAGCCTCATAGCCGGCGGGCAAGCTGATAATCTTGGCGCTGCGCTCACCATTGCCTTCTACGGACTTGTCATAACAGGCAATTCCGTTAACATCAGTGGACTTCGGAACGCAGGTCTCACCGGCGCAAATCTGAACAAATACACCGGAAATAGCATTGCCATCGACATCCTGAACCTTAACAGTATAAACCAAACCAGCAGTCTTGGTCAAAACAAAAACCACATCATTGTCATCGCCCATAACGATTTCCTGAACGCCAGTATAGCCCTCGGGCATGCTGATAATCTTGGCGGTACGTGCACCATCTCCCTCGATAGCTTTATCGTAACCGGCAAAACCCTTGTCATCAGTAGACTTTGGTACGCAGGTCTCACCAGCGCAAATCTGAACAAACACGCCGGAGATGGGATTACCCGCGGTATCCTGAACGGTCACGCTATACACATAATCGACAGGCTCCGGATCATTGGGCGTAGAACCGATAGCTTCAGTCGTAGGCTTTGCAGTGGTAGTGGTGGTCGTCGTATCATCGCTGTTATCGTCGGTGCCGGCATCCTTGCCACAGGCACACAGGCACAGCACCATGGTCATTGCCAGCAACAAGGCCAGCAGAATCTTAACGTTTTTCATCATTCATTCTCCTTAATTAAGGTTGATAGGAAGGTAGCTGACTGTGACTGCGAATAAAGGTCTGCTCATAATCCTCCGCCGCAAAGAAGCCGAACATATCCAGAAACAGCTGAGTATTGTCCACAGAGCCGTTATGAATCATGCAGATATTGCCGTAACGGTCTATCACAAATGTAGTGGGATAGGACGGCAGTTTCAGCATTTCCCCCCACCGGCTGTCGCACTTTCCCATAAGAAAAGTATAACCGCTATTCAAGCGGAATTCTTCAATACCGACGTTGTCGCTATCCATTGGATTCATAGCAAGCACAGCGACATTTTCGAATTGCTCCGCAGCCTCCTGAAGATAGGGAAATTCCATCTTGCAGGGTTGGCAGTTCATATACCAGAAATTCAGAATCACTGCGTCATGCTTTGCCAGCGCATCAGATAAAGAAAACTCTGTTCCGTCGGAAGCCGTCACACTAAAATCAGGCATGGCATCGCCCAACGAAAGCAATCCAACAGAATTCAAATGCTCATCGGTTAGAGGTGCACCAGTCTTTAGTGTGATAGTGGTACTCTCCCCTGTCAGGAAATAATGCTCCTCAACCACATAGCCGGCAGGAACACTTTGCAGAACTGCAACACAGCCCTCAACCTTATCATTTCGATTAAAGGAAATCACACCATCTTTATTGGTAACCCGTTGCTGAATGATGTCCGTTTTGGATTCATTGGAATAAATCTCAACGGTAATCATCTCCAGTGCGGAACCTGCTTCATTCTGAACAGTAACTGTACAGCTTAACATTTGATTGGTAGTGGGGTTTGCCTGATTAGGCTTACCCTCCCCCGCTCCGCAGCCACCAAGGATAATTGCAACGCACAAGCAAACCGCTAGCCATTTGATTTTATGACAATTCATCATACACATCATCCTAAATATTGAAGGTGCGGACGGAATCATCCGCACCTTCATATCGTACATCTATCAGCCGTTGGGTCCCAGATGGTCGTAGTAGTAGCACAGCTTCGTCCAGGCGTGATCAACGCCCTCGAAGGTGTACTTATCCATCAGCAGCTGCAGGATTTCTGCCAGACGGGCGTCCACAGCCACACAACCCACACGTTCCTTTTCGGAACCGGAGTACATCTTAGACATATAGCCTTTGATTTCAGCGGTCAAATCAGGACCCTTTCCGTGATACTTTCCGGCAAAGACATCCTTGATTGCATACAGCTTGGCGTTGGCATCGTAGTCGTCGCCCCAAACTTCCTTCAGGTATGCATCGGTAGCGGCAACATCATTTTTGTGAGTTTCCATAATGCCGAGGATATACAAGTCCTCATCGGTCTTGCTGAAATCGAAGCCGCCCATATCAATCATACCCTTGACCTTAACAGGCTTTCCGTTGCTGTCATAGATTTGCTTACCATTCTCGTCGTAGGCATTCACCGTGGTGATGGGGTTGGAGAACAGGCTGGTAATGCCAGTGAAGTCGGCATAGATGATGCTGCCGTAGCGCTGCTTGCCGCTGGCATCCTTGCCCAAATCCTCATGGTAGTAGCCGTCGGTGCCCATAACCACATCGATACCGCCGGTAATCAGGTGGTACATGGCAGAGCCGGTAGCGTCGGTATCATAGGTAAAGTAGCCGGGAGAGCAGAGCCGGAACAGCTCCATGGAACCGCCCATATACTCAATATCATAGTAGATATACCCAACCTCATAGACATCCCAAAAAGCGATGTCAATGTAGTAGGCCTCGCCAGCTTTCATGTAATACAGCATGGAAACGTTCTTGTCGTCGTTCCACAGGCGCTCGTCCATCTCGTAGACCAGCAGCTCGTTGTGGTCACCGTCGAAAATCCAGCCGTCCACGCCATTGCTGGATTCAGCACGGGAGGTGACACGGTAAACACCGGACTGGCTGGGGACGAACTTTGCCAGCTTGCCTCTGGGAATAATGGCGGTGTTGTAGTAGAAGAAGTTGGTAGAAATGTTTTTACCCAACTTTGCCTCGTAGGCAGAGAAGGTGGAAAGGCCCTTGATGGGATCCTCCATCTGCTTGGCACCCTTGCCGTAGGCCTCATAATACTTACAAACCTTCAGCCACTCGTTCTCGTCACCATCAAAACCGGCAACGGAAGCAACCTTCTTCAGAAGCTCTGCCAGCTCCTTGGTGACGGTACACACACCGTTCAAGGAGGAGTTGGAAGCATAGGAGAAATACTGCTCCAGTTCCTCATAGAGATCCTTGCCGTCTACCTTCAGATTCTTGTCGTAGGTAATATCCCAAATGGTTTCTTCCTCGCTGAACTGTGTGTAGCCCATCAGGTCAGCCAGCAGTAGAGGACCGGTCTTAGAACCTACATGATAGTAGCCGTCCTTTTCATTGTAGACTATATTCACATAGGAATACTCAAAGCCATCCTCGGTTGTAGCGGCCTGACGGGGCAGATGAGCGGTAGTATCAATTTGAGAAGCATCCACCACACGCATATCCTTAATGTAAACAGTATCGTCGCCCACGTTATCAGCATCGTCCTTGATGTAGCACAGCGCAACCTCATAGGTGCCATCCTTCAGCGCCACACAGGGATAGCAGGACTTCCACTTCTCATTCTCATCCGCACCGGAGATAGTGAAGATAGGCTCATCATCCACAATGACGTGAAGCACATCAGAACCGTACTCGGAAGAAATCAGATAATCAAAGCCAAGGGCCTGACCGGCCTTCAACGTCACGTTGGCATAGATAATGGCGTAGGAACTATCGATATTCTGATTGGAAGCCTTGATACACTGTCTGCCATCTTTATCGGTGAGGATGAAGGGCCAGGAGTACTCATCATCAGCCTCGGGGCTGTATGTGATTTCAATATCGCCCTTATTGATGGCCTGACCGATGCTCTCGGAGGAATCCATGGTGTAGTTAGGCTTGACCTGAGTTATAATGTCTCCCACACCGTTTGCGCAAATCTTCTGCTGATAGTCATCAGCGGTGAAGTGATCAAAAATACTGGTGAAAGGGCTCAGGCTGGTAATGCCGCCGACCTCAACCAGACAGATGACGCCGTAACGATCAATGATGACGGAGGTGGGGTAACCGGTAATACCGAAAATCTGAGACCAGGTTGCAGGGCAGGATGCCATAGGGAAAGTCAGGCCCATACTGGACTTGTAATTAGCAACGGTAGCCGCATCATCGATGGGGCTCAGCGCAACAACCGCGCCACCCTGCTCCTTATACATGTTATAAGCTTCTTCCATGTAAGGGAACTCATTGGCACAGGGACCGCAGGTGCTGAACCAGAAGTTCAGCAGAACCATCTTGTTCTCCGCCAGAATCTCAGACAGCTTAATGGTCTGATTGTCGGCAGTGGATACGGAGAAATCATACATGACGTCGCCCAGACCCAGAGTATCGGAGGTGCTCAAATCAGACAGAGTCTTGTCTGAAATCAGTTTGGAAGTCAGGCTGATGACTGCAACATTGCCGGTAAAGGCGTAGCTGCTCTTGACATCATAACCGTTGGGAACGCCCTGCAGCTCAATGGCGTACTTATCGGACTTGGGCATACTTAAAGATACCAGACCATCCGCGTCAGTCTTTCCGAACTGAACCAAATCAGTCTTGTCGCTATTGGCGTAAACGTACACATTGATATCGGACATTTTCATACCACCGGCAGTAACAACACTAACAGTGTACGTCACATTCTCGCCAGAATTATTACCATTGGGATTGTTGTCACCATTCTGGGAGTTATCCGACTTATCATTGTTGTCGGAATCGCTACCCTTACAGCCCGCAAGCATGGATACCATAGACAGCACCATAACAATTGCGAGAAGCAAAGAAATCAGTTTCTTCATCTTGCTCATCATTTCCTCCTGTAACATAATACGTGATAATCGGCCAAAATAAGCCTATTATGGATAAGTATATCATCTAACCCCATTTCAGTCAACAAAAATTCCTTGTAAACAATACAATTTACATATTGTACATATATAAAAATACGCCTCCGGCAGAGCCGGAGGCGTACTTTTTAGTCGACTAAAGACTAGATTTGGCGATTACACCCAAGCATCACCAGCAGGACCCTCGTCGGGGCAGTTGGGGTTCTGAGTGGAAGAAGTGGGATTGGGGCTGGTGGTGATGATATCCTCAACAGCGAAATCGACGACATCCATCTCAGCGTTCAGATACAGTTCCTTCATTAGTTTCACCTCGTTCTTTAAGTATTGCAAAAGGGCTTTGGCACCCGAATTGCTATCAAAATGTGGATTAATCCACCTGAGAAAACCGGATGTGCGTCAGATATGTATACCTACATCCAGAAAGCTCACCTGTATTATAGCAGATTCATTTGTAATTGTCTACTACTTTTTTATATTTTTTACAAAAATTTTTATAGTAATTATATATGGTCCTTCAGCCACCGAATGAGTGTTTCCCTGCCCTCTTCAGTCATAGGAAAGGTTGCTTGCCCCTCCATTTCACTTTTTTCGTAACAGTACAGGCCATGCCAGTATTCCGCAAAGATGGAACTTTCATCAAAATCCACCTCTTTGGGAGTTTTCATAACCACCTTTGGCTCCACACGGAACCGAAACAGCCCCACAGAGCCCGTAAAGGTGTTTTTCATAGCAAAGGTATGCAGAGTCGGAATATATACCTCAGCCATACTCATTCCTCCGTCAATGATTCCATTTCATCCAGCAAACGATCAAACAGTCCAAGTGCATCCTCCACCGCTTTGGGACCGGTCATATCCACGCCGGCGGTTTTCAGCAGGTCGATAGGACTCATGGAGCAGCCACCGGACAGGAACTTCAAATAGTCCTTTACCGCAGGCTCACCTTCCGCCAGAATGCGGCGAGACAGCGCAATGGCGGCGGAAAAGCCTGTGGCATATTGGAAAACATAGTGGTCGAAATAGAAATGGGGGATTCGAGCCCACTCCATGGCGATTTCATCATCCACTACCATATCAGGACCGAAGTACAATTCATTCAGGCGGCGATACTCTTCGCACAGGGTCTGAGCTGTAAGGGTCTCCCCTGCCGCGACCTTCTGACCCAGTTTCAATTCAAACTCAGCAAACATCGTCTGGCGGTAGAGTGTACCCTTAAATTGTTCCAGGAAATGATTGATGAGATAAGCCCGTTCCTGTCTGTCAGTGGTCTTTGCCAAAAGATGTTCCATCAACAGTGCCTCATTGCAGGTGGATGCCACCTCAGCAACAAAAATCACATAATCCGCATCAATAGGATTCTGATAACGGTTGGACAAATAAGAATGGAGCGCATGTCCCATCTCGTGTGCAAGGGTGAACTGACTGTCCAGAGTGCCGGTGTAATTCAGCAGCACAAACGGATGGATATTGGCACCGGCAGAATAAGCACCAGAGCGCTTACCTTCGCTTTCATATACATCAATCCAGCGTTCTTCAAAGCCGGTTTTCAAAATGCTGCAATACTCCTCCCCCATGGGCGCCAAAGCATCCAGAACCGTCTGCTTTGCCTCAGAGAAAGGAATTCGTCTATCTACGCCGGCTAACAGCTGGGTGTACACATCGTAAAACCGCAGCTCCTCCACTCCAAGCAGTTTTTTGCGAAGCCGGACATAGCGGTGCATAGAATCCAGATGATTATGGACAGTATCAATCAAGTTAAAATAAACAGCCGTCGGGACATTATTCTGATCCAAAGACGCTTCTAAAGCAGAGTCGTATTTTCTGGCATCGGCATTAAACTTCAGCTGCTTATTCTGGGCATTCAGGATGGAGGCAGCGGTGTTTTTGAACTGTGCCAGCGTGTGATAAAAATTTTCATAGGCGCTTTTGCGAAGTACACGGTCCGCGCCCTCCTGATAGGTAATAAAGCTTGCTTGAGTCAAAGGCCGGTTCTTGCCTTCTTCATCCACCGCATCGGGATACTTCATATCAGCGTTGATAAAAGAGCCAAAGATATTGTTAGGGCTCTGGGCCATTTCTCCGGTGGCAGCAAGGAGCTTTTCCTCAGCAGCAGAGAGAATATGATTCTTCCTGCGGCGCAAATCCGTTAAATAACGGCGGTACCGTTCCAGTTCAGGGCAGCTGCGGTAATACTCATCAAGAACCTCATCAGAAATACCCATAATCTCGGGTGTTTCAAAGCTGGTAGCAGCATCCAGCGCCACAGCAACGCTGATAAACTTGCCGGTCATAGCCTGATACTTCGAGTCACGGGTATCCTGATCCGCCCGACGCATGGCATAGTGAGCCAAATCCTTGATCCGGTAATTTGTCTGCTCCATTTTCTGTAAGTATTCCAGAAGCATCTCAGAACTCTGTCCCATCCGACCGCAATAAACAGTCAGTTCCTGCTCCATCAGAGCGACGGATTCCAGTTCCTTCTCCCACGCTTCATCACACGCAAATATATCCTCCAGCGCCCAGGTATCCTCAACCGGTATTTCCGAACGACTGCGAAGCTTGTCTGGTTCTGTCATTACTATGCCTCCTGAAATAAGATAGCTATAATGTACCATACCCGATAAAAAAAAGCAAGGTGGTAGCTTATAGGTAAAATCGCCACGGGGTAACCCGTGGCGATTTTTTAGTGAATGATTGTTAAAATTCCACCACGGTTTTGTATCGAAACCGTGGTGGAATTGGGAATGAATTGTTTTACAGCAAATTCAGAATCTGAGCTTTTGGACGAGCACCAACTGCTTTGTTAACAATTTGTCCTTTTTGCATGACTACCAGCATGGGGATACTCATGACTCCAAATTGGTTGGCCAGCTCCGGCTCCTCGTCTACATTTACTTTGCAGACCTTGATATCAGGGCGCTCCAATGCGATTTCCTCGATTATTGGGACGACGCTGCGGCAAGGACCACACCATGGTGCCCAAAAGTCCAGCAAAACAGGTTTGTCAGATTCGATGACCTCTTTGTGGAAGTTGTTTTGATTGATATTAACAGCAGACATATAATCAGCTCCTTTTCTTTTTTGTATTATTAAATTATCAGATTATTGCCCTTATTTCTGTGACGTTGTCACCAAATGCGGTTCGTCATTTTATGCAAAATATTATATGTAATATCATATGTTATTGACTTTATATACAACGAAGATTATACTTAATGTATATCGCTTGGAATTGAGGGACTGTTATGTATAAAAAAATAATTACGTTCGTATGTATGTTTGCGCTGCTTGCAAATCTGGTTATGGTTGTGCCATTGCCTGCGAGAGCTGGTGACACGGCTGATTACAACACCGGTAAGGGAAGTCATATCTTCCAGGTAGGCTTCGCCCGTGTGGACATCAACCCCTATGTGGAAGAGGATAATTTCGAAAGCGGAATTATGGCACTTCCTCTACGCGGTTTTGGTGATGTATTTAACAGACTGTCCAAGGATACCCTTATCGATGACAACGGCGATGGTGTTGTGGATAAGAATGACGGTCTGAAAGCGACCTGTATTTCTGTTACCGACAGCGATGGTAAAACCGTATTGATGATTACTGTGGATATTGTTGGTGGCGATTTGAGTGAGCAGGTGCGTCCTGCCATCGTGGAACGGGTCAATACTGCCATTGACAGCGGTGAGCTAACCGGTCTGCAAAAAATGTCGGAATCCGACATCTACTATGCCGGTACCCACACCCACAGCGCTCCCGATGCTTCGGCATATCAAGCTGGCGGCAAGACAGGTACCAACAATGATGGCGTGGATTTGAGCGTGGTCAATGAAAATCTGGGCATTTGGATTGATCGCACCATCGAGGACGTCTGCGACAGCGCCATTCTGGCTCTGAAGGATCGAACGGCTGCAACTGTAACAAAGGATCAGCTGGCGGTCAGCAGTTCCACCACCCCTGTGGTGCAGGGTAAGACTCTGAAAATGACCCGCCACTATTTCACGACGGTTAGCAACGGTGATCGGATTGTTGCCGGTGATAACTTCAACTATCGCGGATCCGATAACCAGCAGGTTACAGAGGCGGATGACCTGATTTATTTGTTGAAGTTCTCCTTTGAGGATTCTACCAAGTTGCCTGTTGTTTTCACCAGTTGGGCAGGACACCCATCTTTGAACACCAGCGACAGCTATGAAAACAGCGGCAGATATTTCATCTCTTCTGATTATGTTAATGCCTATCGCACGGCGCTGGAATATGGCTGCGATGTGACCTTTAATCCCGTCAACGGCTACGTTACCGGCTGGACCTATGGCGATACCCAACGGTATCGTGTTGCATTTTTCCAGAATACCGGCGGCAATGTCAATACCCGTGGTTTTGAGACGGTGATATACCCCGGCAGTGAGGGCGATGTGACCCAGAGTGCTCAAAGCTGGATTGAAAACTCAGCTGAAACCGCTGAGATTAAGGGCCGCGGTTGCAGTTTTGGCGCGGTGCTGGCTGCCTTTGCTGATGAATGTCTTAGCGACGGATTGAATGAAACACCGGTGTCCGCAGGCAAAATCAGAACGGTTGAAAGAGCTTTCTACGCGCCTCGCAAGACTACCGGCGTAACGGAGTTGAGCTACAAGGCAGCACTAGCCTATCAGGCTGCCGCGGCGGTGGGGACGGTTTCCCTGCCTTACCGCTATACGGATCCGGATACCGGTGAAGTATTCTGTATCGGTTCCCGTTTCCATGCTAATAGTGTGGTCAGCAATTGGAGCAAGCGGTTGCAGGCTCCTATCAATACCCCTACAAGAATTGAGCTGGGGGCGTTTATGCTGGGAGATGAGCTGGCATTTGTTGTAGTTCCCGGCGAGCCGTATAACTTCTATTACAAGGATACCACTTTGACAGGGGAGGAGCGGTATGCCGCTTCCAACAACCTCTGGAACGATTTAATCGATAATGATACCTATGGTATGCCCTATGTTCTGGGCTATTGCAATGGCGGAATCGGTTATTTCCCCAACAATGATGCTTATATCTACAATGAAGGTTCGACCAAGTGGGTTGTGGGCAGCTATGAGGTTCACAACTCCAAGCTGGCTCAGGGTACCGGCGAAACCATGGTTCGCTACTTCGGTCAGATGCTGGATGCTCTGGAAGTCGGTGCTGATATGTCCTATGTGGGCGCTTGCGCCCACTGCGGCGAGAATCAGGTTTGGCAGCCCTATAACGCGCAAACTACTCTGACCACGGGGCACTATTACCTTTGCGCCAATTCCACCGGCAACCAGATTAAGGTGGAAGGCGGTCATACGGTTTGTATTGACCTGAAGGGATATACCTTCAGCGGTATGACCCGCGCCATTTATACCTCCGGTTCCGGGGTTGAAACCATCAACATTATGGACAGCTCCGAAAACCAAACCGGTGTTATTCAGGGGTGTGGTGCAAATTATGGCGCAGCTGCCGGCTTTGGCGGCGCTACCATGATTATCGGTCAGGAGGATGTGCTGAATCTGTATTCCGGAACCATTACATCCTATGACCGAAAGGCTTACAGCGTCCGTTCGGGCGGTGTACTTACGATTCGTGGCACCCTTAATATGTACGGCGGTAAGATTATTGGCGGTACTGCCAGCTCCTTTACCGGAACCTATTACTCCGGCAATCAGGTCAAGTCTGCTGAGGGTACCGGCATGGGCGGTTGCATTACACTATCCGGTACGCTGAATATGTATGGCGGTGAAATCATCGGTGGCAAGCTGACGGCCATTACAGGCGCCATGACTGCTGATGACACCGGATACTATGTGTACTCTGAGGAAGAGGTGGAGATTGAGGGCACCGGTCCTTGCATCAATCTGGCGGCCGGCGGCGTGGTGAACCTTTATAATGACGCATCAGTTGAGAATATTCATCTTTCTGACAACGAAGGCTTGAATATCCACGGATACTACACCGGCACATTGGGACTGAAATTTACTGGTATGCCGGTGTTGGAGGACCTGACTGATGTAGGTGACTGTCACACGGATGATCAGGGCCATTACGCCGATGTATCCGGTGCAATCATCACCTTTACCGATGCTCCCGGAAAGACGGCTGCGGTTCGGGAAGGAAATCTGGTGGTATCCGATTCTCCTTATGTTTACAGAACCTGTCCGTCCTGCGGTGAGTGTCAATGGATTCCTATGTCTGATGCGGATTTTGACGCGCTGGGCAGGTATGATATGCTTCCCGGTCACTATATTCTGGCGGAGGATGTTGAAACGGCTCAGAAGCAAATCAATTACAGCGGAAACAACCCCGGCAGCTTTTGTGTGGATTTGAACGGACATGCCTTTATTGGCGCGTCCAGAGCATTCTGTGTTTATAATGGCGCTACGCTGAATATTATTGACTCCGTGGGTACCGGTCTGCTGTCCGGCAAGACCAGCGCGGCTACCGGCGGTGGCGTTTTGTATGTGGTGCCCGGCGGAACAGTCAACCTCTATGGCGGAACCGTTAAACGCGACAAGACAAACAGTGCGGTCTGCCTGAATGGCGGAGCAATCCGTGTCAATGGCGGTGCTTTCAATATGTACGGTGGCACTGTTAGTGGCAGTGACGTATCCAGCTATGGCGGTGCGGTTTATCTCAGCGCCAACGGAAACACCGTCGGCTCTTTCGCTATGTACGGCGGACGGATTACTTCCGGTACGGCACAAACAGAAGGTCCTTGCGTTTACGTTCAGGATATGTGTGACGTTATTCTGTCCGGCGATGCTCAAATTGATGAGATCTATTTCCTGGAAAGCTCTGCGGATAATCTGTCCATTATCGGCAGCTTTACCGGTATGGTGGCGCTACGGTATGTAGATTCTGTGATGCTGTCATATGGTGCAGATATCGGCAATGCAAAGGATGCAGATATTTCCGGTGGGAATATCATTCTTTCTGGAACATCCTGTATGAATGTGATGGTGAGCGGTACAAATCTGATTGTGGCTGAGAATCATAGCTACCAGTCGGTTGTAACTGCACCTAACTGTACTGAGGATGGTCACACCACCCATACCTGCTTGATTTGCGGCGACAGTTATACAGACAGCATCGTTTCTGCCACAGGACATCGCTATCAGTCTGTTGTGACCGCGCCTACCTGTACTGAAAAGGGCTACACTACCTACACCTGCTCCATTTGTAATGACAGCTACACCGATGACGTTGTTGCTGCCAACGGACACAGCTGGGTTGATGCAACCTGCAACGATGCCAAGTATTGCTCCGTGTGTAAAGCCACGGAGGGCGAGCCTTTGGGTCATAGCTACGAAACTGTGGTGACTGCCCCCACCTGCACAGAGGAAGGTTACACGACCTTTACTTGCAATATTTGCGGAGATTGCTATGTGGGTGACCATGTTTCTGCCACAGGTCACATCTACGGAGAAGATAAGCTTTGCACCGCCTGCGGTCAGGCTGAGACTTATGTGGCAGCCTGCGCACATTGCGGTGAGAATCAGCTCTGGTATCCTTATAATGGCGAAATCCAGTTGACCACCGGACACTATTACTTACACAGAGATATGTCCATAAGCCAAATTCAAATCAGCGGCGGTCAGACGATTTGCATTGAACTCAATGGTTATACTCTGAAGGGCATAAGACGGGCGTTCTACACCAGCGACAGCATCCGTGATGTGGTCAACATTATGGATAGCTCTGAAGCCGGCACAGGAACGGTAACAGGCTGTGGCGGTCTGGCCGGCACCGGCACTGGTTTTAGCGGTGGCACCATCATTATTTCTACGGCCGATGAATTGAATCTTTACTCCGGTACGATTACGTCCTATGAAAGAGCTAAATTTGGTACCTCCAAAGGTGGCACTTTGATGATTAAAGGCACCATGAATATGTACGGTGGTGCTGTCATTGGCGGTACGGCAGGTTCCTTTACCGGAAGTTACATTTCCGGCGAAACGATTAAAGATGCTCAAATGACCGGTTATGGTGGCTGCATGTTCCTTGAAGGTACACTCAATATGTACGCTGGTAGTATCAGTGGTGGTAAGATGACTGCTGTTACCGGAACAGTTACGAATGGGGTGTACAGTCAGAAGGTTACTGTTGCCGAGGGCAACGGTTATTGCGTCTGGGTGGATGCCAAGGGTATCGTAAATCTCTACGGGGAGGCTGCTATTGAACAGCTCCACTTCGCTGCAAGTTCTGCGGAGAATCTGAATATCATTGGCCGCTACAACGGCTCGGTTGCACTGCGTTATCCTGATTCTTTCAGTCTGGTGGACGGCGCTGACATCGGCAATGTTGAAAATGCTGATATATCCAATTCGGATATTCGCCTTGAGATTCCTTGCATGGCAGTGGTGAACAATGAAACGGATTTGCTTGTAAAAGCCAATCACGATTATGCATTTGTAGTAACCGCTCCCACCTGTACGGAAAAGGGCTTCACCACCTATACTTGCTCTGTCTGTAATGACAGCTACACCTATGATGTTGTGGATGCAACCGGACATAGCTGGGTTGATGCAACTTGCAACGATGCCAAGTATTGTTCCGTATGTAAGGTAACTGAGGGTGATGCCCTGGGACACAGCTACGAAGCAGTTGTGACCGCGCCCACCTGTACTGAAAAGGGCTACACCACCTACACCTGTTCCGTCTGTAATGACAGCTACACCGATGATGTTGTGGATGCAACTGGACACAGCTGGGTTGATGCAACCTGTACCGATGCCAAGTATTGCTCTGTATGTGGTATAACCGAAGGTGAAGCTCTGGGACACAGCTATGAAGCAGTTGTCACCGCACCCACTTGCACCGAGAATGGTTTCACCACCTATATCTGCTCTGTCTGTAATGACAGCTACACCGATGATGTTGTGGATGCAACCGGACATAGCTGGGTCGAAGCCACCTGCAACGACGCCAAGTATTGCTCCGTATGTAAGGTAACTGAGGGTGAAGCTCTGGGACACAGCTATGAAGCAGTTGTCACCGCTCCCACCTGTACTGAAAATGGCTACACCACCTACACCTGCGACCTCTGTAATGACAGCTACATCGATGATGTTGTCGATGCAACCGGACACAGCTGGGTCGAAGCCACCTGCAACGACGCCAAGTATTGCTCCGTATGTAAGGTAACTGAGGGTGATGCCCTGGGACACAGCTATGAAGCAGTTGTCACCGCTCCCACCTGTACTGAAAAGGGCTACACCACCTATACTTGCTCTGTCTGTAATGACACCTACACCGATGATGTTGTGGATGCAACCGGACACAGCTGGGTCGATGCCACCTGCAATGATGCCAAGTATTGCTCCGTGTGTAAAGCTACGGAGGGTGATGCTCTGGGACACAGCTATGAAGCAGTCGTGACCGCTCCCACCTGTACGGAGAATGGTTTCACCACCTACACCTGCTCTGCCTGTAATGACAGCTATACCGCTGATTCTGTTTCGGCTTTGGGTCACACATGGATTGAGGGGACTGCCGCTTGTTCCGTCTGTGGTTAT
>JAZSEN010000125.1:0-10391 GCA_045531675.1 Faecousia sp. | reverse complement strand
GGGTCGTATGCTCCATGCCATTGGAGCGCGCCCGGAATCCTTAACCCCCAGCATCCACCCTAAACTGGGCGTAAAAAGCAGACACCAGGGACTTCATCGATGTGCCCTTCAAAGGATTTTTAGGCCCTTCCTGGAAAATGGGCATCCCGACTAGGATACTGCACCGTTACAATGCATAATATCACATATTTACTGAATATTCAAGAGTAAAATTCATACTGCTGATATTTCGGTATCAAACAGAGTTTGTCATAGTTTACTCTTGTTTTTTGCCGGAATTTTCTATTATTATCCGAAAAGAAGGGTTGACGTTGGTTACATTCATTGAATTTTTAGAGCTTGGACCGGCTAATGTCTGTATCACCAACCGCACATCAAAATAATAGTTTGATGGCTGTCTTGCAAGTCGCAAGACAGCCATTTGTATTTAATGAAGAATTTCTTCCGGTACCTCCATTGCCATCCGGCGGTAGCCGGCGGTGCTGGGATGGAGATGATCGCCAGAATCGTACTCCGGCAGGAACCAGTCAGGATTTTCAGGGTCACGGACCGCTTTATCAAAGTCGATACAGCCGTCAATCAAATCCGTAGTTCGGATGAAATCATTATAGGCATGGCGCATCTCCTGACGGAAGGGTGCGTCGGTCCGCCAGCCACCCATGGGCAGCAGCGTTCCCACATAAACCTTGTAGCCAAGCTGTCGTGCCTGTCGGATGTAGGTTTTCAGGCCCTCAATCAGCTCCTCCACCGTAGGCAAATCGCTCATGGGACGGAACACATTGACCTTCTCTCCTACGGGGTGGATGATGTCGTTGATTCCCTGCTGGATAATGACCGTGTCCGCACCGTCGGTGGGAACCTCATGCTGAAACCGATTGCTGCCCATCAAACCGTAGGATTCGTAGGTCAGGCAGTGGTATTCCCGCAAAATCCGGGAGCCAGAGGTAGCACGGCGAATGATGGCAGTCCGGTTGAAGCCATCCTCAAAGCACCGCAATGCCAGATAATCCGGCCAATCCTGCGCCGTAATGGAATCGCCGTAGCAAACAATGGTCCGGTTTTCCGCTGCCGTCAGTACGGAAACATTGCTCAGAAAATAAAACAGATGGGTGCTGCGGGAGGTGTGGATGCTGATATCCCGATTTTCGGTTTCATCGCCGTTGGCGTACAATCCCTGCGACAGCGGACCGCAGGTGAATACTACTGACCGCATCAGGGTAAAGTCCTTCAGATAGAAACTGACCTGAACCACCTCTCCGGCATTCAGGGATATTGCCATCGCATCAGAAATCGTGTTCTCCCCTGCTCCGATGGTCACCTGACGATTGCCGGCAAAGAATACAGGATGAAATTTTCCGCCATAGAAAACGGTCACCTTGTTCAGGGTGACCGGCTCTGTGCCGCAGTAATTATCAAAGGTCAGGCGGATTGCCTCACCACTGAAAGGGATGTGGATTGGGTAACGAATCGTGATGTCCTTCGCATACCGCTCCGGACGGTTCTCCGCCACGCTCACCGCGTTACCCCATACACTAACCCATTTATTTCCATTCATATCTACGTCTCCTGTGTACTATGCATAAATGCTGTTATTGTTTCATAAACCGGTCCAAATCCCCAAGAACTGTTTCATCCCGCTGATAATCGAAAGTATCCGCCGATAATACCATAAACTTTCCGGGGATTTCCAGATTTCGCTGTTGCGTAACATAATGCTTGAAGGTTTCAAAATTCTCAAAACCTCCACAGGTGTGGACCGTATGGCGATTCTCATTGTACAGCCGGTGCAGAAACCGCTGATGCAGAAGATTCAGTTCTCCTCGCAGAACAACAGTCAGTACCTCGTATCCCATCTCTTCCGCGATTGCATGGAGCTTTTCCAATTCCTCCTGACGGAAGTTGGATTCCAAAATCAAATCCTTATTCAGCTTACAAAACTCCGAGAATATCATCCGCATCAGTGCCGCCGACGCCACAGACAGCCGCAGGTTTTCTTCCCGATTGGAAAAGCCGATGGTATCCCCCAGGATTTCCTTGAAGGTATCCTTATAGAACACATTTACCTGATATCTCCGGGATAGCCGCTCTGCAAAAGTCGATTTTCCCGTGGCCAAATCACCCATAATCAGCAACAACTTTGCCATACTCTCACTCCTTCGGCAGCTATCATATCACACTTCACATCAAAAAGAAAGAGTGAACCCTTATTTCAACCAATTCTCAATCATGCACAATATTCAATTGAATTAAAACAAACCGGTCGTCACTTCTGGGTGACGACCGGTTTTGTATATCGGGTTTATTCGGTGGCATCTACTGCCAGTCTGTTCTCGGGGGTGATACCGGGCTTGTAGTCCCGATAAGCCATCATGCCGGAACCGGCAGGAATCAGCTTACCAATCAGCACGTTCTCCTTCAGACCAACCAGACGGTCCACCTTGCCCTTAATAGCGGCATCGGTCAGAACCTTGGTGGTCTCTTGGAAGGAGGCGGCGGACAGGAAGGAATCCGTAGCCAGAGCGGCCTTGGTGATACCCAGCAGAACAGCAGAAGCCGTTGCCAGCTTCAGGTCAGTCTCACCTGCGTCAATCCGTGCCTGCACAGCAGCGTTGGCATCCTCAAACTCAAAGGCGTCAACCACAGTGCCGGTCAGCAGGCAGGAATCGCCGGGCTCCTCAACGCGTACCTTGCGCATCATCTGACGGATGATGACCTCAATGTGCTTATCGTTGATTTCAACGCCCTGCTGGCGGTACACAGCCTGAACGGACTGAACCAGATAATCCTGAACGGCTTCAACGCCGGAAATACGCAGAACATCCTGAGGATACAGTGCACCATCGGTGATGGGCTCGCCCTTCAGAACCTTCTTGCCATGCTGAACCTTCAGGCCCACGGAGTAGGGCACCTGATAAATCTTGACCTCACCATCGTCAGCAGTAACTGTGATGTTACGCAGAGCGGTACGGTGGGTATCGTCAATAGAAACGGTGCCGCTGATTTCGGAAATCTGAGCCATCTTCTTGGGACGGCGGGCCTCAAACAGTTCTTCAACTCTGGGCAGACCCTGAGTGATATCGTCACCCGCAACGCCGCCGGAGTGGAAGGTACGCATGGTCAGCTGGGTACCAGGCTCACCAATGGACTGGGCAGCGATGATGCCAACGGCCTCGCCCAAATCCACTTCCTTGGAGGTGGCCAGGTTCATGCCGTAGCACTTGGCGCAAACACCCACACGGGCACGGCAGCCCAGAATGGTGCGAATATAAATCTTCTCAATGCCGGCCTTCTCGAACTTACCGGCATCCTCGGGCATCATCATGACATCCTTGGAGTGAATCAGTTCACCAGTCTCGGGATGCAGAATATCATTGACGGGGTAACGGCCACGGATACGATTGCCGAAGGAATCCACAACGTCACCGTTCTTATCGTAGACCGCTCCCACCCAGATACCGTTGGGGGTACCGCAGTTATGCTCACGGATGATAACATCCTGAGAAACGTCGACCATTCGACGGGTCAGGTAACCGGAGTCAGCGGTACGCAGAGCGGTATCGGTCATGCCCTTACGGGCACCTCTGGAGGAGATGAAGTACTCCAGAACGCTCAGGCCCTCACGGAAGTTCGCCTTAACAGGAATCTCAATGGTACGACCGGCGGTATCCGCCATCAGACCACGCATACCAGCCAGCTGACGAATCTGTGCCATGCTACCACGGGCGCCGGAGTCCGCCATCATGTAGATGGGGTTGAACTTATCCAAATTGCCCTGCAGAGCGCCGGTGACGTCGGCAGTGGTCTTTTCCCACTGCTGGACAACCAGACGGTAACGCTCCTCATTGGTAATCAAGCCCTGACGGTAGTAGTTTTCGATTTCGACAACCTTACCCTCGGCCTGCTTGACCAGCTCATACTTGATGGCAGGAACCACCATGTCCGCAATGGACACGGAGATAGCACCCTTGGTGGAATACTTATAACCCAGAGCCTTGATGCGGTCCAGCATCTCGGTAGCAATGGTGAAGCCGTGGACACGGATACACTTGTCGATGATCTTGCCCAGCATCTTCTTACCAACCAGGAAGTCCACTTCCAAATCAAAGGCATGCTCGGGATCAGTACGATCCACGAAGCCCAAATCCTGAGGAATGGGCTCGTTGTAAATCAGACGACCAACAGTGGCATTGATTAGCTTATAGACCATCTGACCGTTGATTTCCTTGCCCATACGAACACGGATGGGCGCATGCAGACCGATGTTGCCATCAGCATAGGCAGCGATTGCCTCATCCACGCTGGAATAAGCATGTCTGGGAATGAAGGTTGCCTCCTTCTTACCGGCGGCTTTCAGTTCCTCATTGACCTTCAGGAAGTCATCGGCATCCACCAGCTCGGTGGCAAACCAATCGGAATCACCGGGGTCGGCGATTACAACGAACTCCGCGCCCTTCTCCGCCTTGCCCAAACGGGTGTAGGTCAGGTAGTAGGCACCGAGAATCATATCCTGCGTAGGAACAGTGACAGGTTTGCCGTCCTGAGGACGGAGCAGGTTGTTGGCAGACAGCATCAGCATACGAGCCTCCGCCTGTGCCTCGGCAGACAGGGGAACGTGAATAGCCATCTGGTCGCCGTCGAAGTCGGCGTTAAAAGCGGTACAGCAGAGGGGGTGCAACTTCAGTGCGCGACCCTCAACCAGAATCGGTTCAAAGGCCTGAATACCAAGACGGTGCAGCGTAGGCGCACGGTTCAGCATAACAGGACGGTCCTTGATGATTTCGTCCAGAGCATCCCAAACCTCGGTCTTGCCCTTGTCAATCATCTTCTTAGCGGACTTGATGTTGTTGGCCAGGCCGTCAGCCACCAGCTTCTTCATAACGAAGGGACGGAACAGCTCAATAGCCATCTCCTTGGGCACGCCGCACTGATACAGCTTCAGCTCAGGACCGCCAACGATGACGCTACGACCGGAGTAGTCAACACGCTTACCCAGCAGATTCTGACGGAAACGACCCTGCTTACCCTTCAGCATATCAGACAGGGACTTCAGCGCACGGTTGTTGGCGCCGGTAACGGCACGGCCGCGGCGACCGTTGTCAATCAGGGCGTCCACAGCCTCCTGCAGCATCCGCTTTTCGTTACGGATGATGATATCAGGTGCGTGGAGCTGAAGCAACCGCTTCAGACGGTTGTTACGGTTGATAACACGGCGGTACAGGTCATTCAGGTCAGAGGTGGCGAAACGACCGCCATCCAGCTGAATCATGGGACGGATTTCAGGAGGGATGACAGGCAGTACATCCATAATCATCCAGCTGGGCTTGTTGCCGGACTCGCGGAAAGCTTCCACGACCTCCAGACGCTTTACAAGACGCAGCTTCTTCTGGGAGGAAGCCGTTTTCAGCTCCTCACGCAGCTGCTCGGACAGGATATCCAAATCAATCTGATCCAGCAGCTTTTTCACTGCCTCGGCACCCATACCGGCATCGAAATCGTCCTCGTACTTTTCGCGCATATCCCGATATTCCTTCTCGGTCAGCACCTGATTCAGGCTCAGGGGCGCGTCACCGGGATCGGTAACGATATAGGCGGCGAAGTACAGCACCTTCTCCAGAATTTTGGGGCTGATATCAAGAATCAGACCCATGCGGGAGGGAATGCCCTTGAAATACCAGATGTGGCTGCAGGGGGCGGCCAGCTCAATGTGACCCATCCGCTCCCGGCGAACCTTGGCCTTGGTCACTTCGACGCCGCAGCGGTCGCAGACCTTACCCTTAAATTTGATTTTCTTATATTTTCCGCAGTGGCACTCCCAGTCCTTGGTAGGTCCAAAGATTTTCTCACAGTACAGACCGTCCCGCTCGGGCTTCAGAGTGCGGTAGTTGATAGTCTCCGGCTTGCGAACCTCGCCGAAGGACCACTGCCGGATCATCTCCGGCGATGCGATACCGATTTTAATTGCATCAAAGGTGGCATCTGCCATATAAAACGCCTCCTTAATATTCGTCGCTGTCAGCGTCGCTGTCCGCGGCGCCGAACACATCCATGATATCCTCCGGACTGTCCTCGTCAATCACGAAGCCGGCATCCAGCACCTCGTCGGCATTGCCGACCACCAGCTGCTCCTCGTGCTCGGTGACATAGCCGATATCCTCATCCTCGTCCTCGTCACGCAGCTCGATTTCGTTGCCATTCTCGTCCAGAACACGGATATCCAGACACAGAGCCTGCAGCTCCTTGACCAGAACCTTGAAGGACTCAGGCACACCGGGCTTGGGAATATTAGCACCCTTGACGATGGCCTCGTAGGTCTTGACACGACCGTTGACATCGTCGGACTTGACCGTGAGGATTTCCTGCAGGGTATATGCGGCACCGTAAGCTTCCAGCGCCCAGACCTCCATCTCGCCGAAACGCTGACCACCGAACTGTGCCTTACCGCCCAGAGGCTGCTGGGTAACCAGAGCGTAGGGACCGGTGGAACGGGCGTGGATCTTATCGTCGACCAGATGGTGGAGCTTCAGATAGTAGGGGTAGCCAACGGTGACCAGATTATCGAAAGGCTCACCGGTACGTCCGTCATAAAGGATGGTCTTACCATCCTCACGCAGGCCTGCCAGCTTCAGAGTCTCGCGGATATCCTTCTCGTTGGCGCCGTCGAACACGGGGGTGGCAACCTTCCAGCCCAACGCCTTGGCGGCGTAGCCCAGATGGACCTCCAGAACCTGACCGATGTTCATACGGGAAGGAACGCCCAGGGGGTTCAGAACCACATCCAACGGTGTGCCGTCGGGCAGGAAGGGCATATCCTCCTCAGGCAGAACTCTGGAAACAACGCCCTTGTTACCGTGACGACCTGCCATCTTATCGCCGACGGAGATTTTTCTCTTCTGGGCGATATAGACACAAACAGACTTGGTAACACCGGGAGCCAGCTCGTCGGAGTTCTCCTTGGTAAACACTTTCACATCCACGACGATACCGCTTTCGCCATGAGGCACCTTCAGGGAGGTGTCACGGACTTCGCGGGCCTTTTCGCCGAAGATGGCACGGAGCAGACGCTCCTCGGGGGTCAGCTCGGTCTCGCCCTTGGGGGTGACCTTACCGACCAGATAATCGCCGGAATGGACCTCGGCGCCGATACGGATGATACCGTTCTCGTCCAAATCCTTCAGCGTATCTTCGCCCACATTGGGAATGTCACGGGTAATTTCCTCCGGTCCCAGCTTGGTATCCCGGGCCTCGGTCTCGTGCTCCTCGATGTGGATAGAGGTAAACACATCCTCACGAACCAGTCGCTCGTTGAGCAGAATGGCGTCCTCGTAGTTGTAGCCTTCCCAGGTAACGAAGCCAATCAGCACATTCTTACCCAGAGCCACCTCACCACCGGAGCAGGAAGGACCATCGGCGATGATCTGCTCGGTGTCAACACGCTCGCCCACCACAACAATGGGACGCTGGTTGACGCATGTGCCGGCATTGGAACGGGCAAACTTGGTCAGCTTGTGGGTGTACATCTCGCCATCGTCGTAACGAATGACGATTTCAGTGGCGGAAACAGAGTGAACCACACCAGGGCCCTTGGCCTTCAGACAAACCTCGGAGTCCACAGCCGCCTTATGCTCGATACCGGTGGCAACGATGGGAGGCTCGGTGGTCAGCAGAGGCACAGCCTGACGCTGCATGTTCGCACCCATCAGGGCACGGTTGGCATCGTCGTTCTGCAGGAATGGAATGAAGGAAGTCGCAATGGAAATCATCATACGGGGGGACACGTCGATATAATCGATAACTTGACGGTCCACTTCGATGATTTCGTTGCGGTGACGGCAGGTAATACGGGTATTCGCCAGACAGCCGTTCTCGTCCAGAGGCTCGTTGGCCTGACCGATGTAGTAGTCATCTTCCACATCAGCGGTCATGTACTCGACGGTGTCAGTAACAAAGCCGGTAGCCTTATCCACCTTGCGGTAGGGAGCCTCAACGAAGCCGTACTCGTTGATTTTGGCAAAGGTAGCCAGATAGTTAATCAGACCGATGTTGGGACCTTCAGGGGTCTCGATGGGACACATACGGCCATAGTGGGTGTAATGAATATCACGAACGTCGAAGGACGCGCGCTCACGGCTCAGACCGCCGGGACCCAGTGCGGACAGACGACGCTTGTGAGTCAGCTCGGCCAGAGGGTTGTTCTGGTCCATGAACTGGCTCAAGGGGCTGGAGCCGAAGAATTCCTTAATGACTGCGGTCACAGGACGGATGTTAATCAGGCTCTGGGGCGTCACAGCATCCAGATCCTGAACGGTCATACGCTCACGAATGACACGGTCCAGACGGCTGAAGCCGATACGGAACTGGTTCTGCAGTAGCTCACCCACGCAGCGCAGACGACGGTTGCCCAGATGGTCGATGTCGTCAGCCACGCCAATGCCCATGGCCACACAGTTGAGATAGTTGATGGATGCCATAATGTCATCCACGATGATGTGGTTGGGAATCAGGTCGGTCATCCGCTCAACAATGGCTTCCTCCCAGTTGATGCCTTCGGTTTCCAGCATCTCCTTCAGGACAGAGAAGCGGACCTTCTCACGGATGCCGTACTCCTTGGGGTCGAAGTCCACGAAGTTGGCCATGTTGACCATACCGTTGGAGAAAACCTTCACCAGCTGGTCGCCTACCTTCACCACTGCCTCATTAACACCCTTGTCGGACAGCTGATGTGCCATGTCACGGGTGATAATTTCTCCGGGCATGACCAGAATCTCACCGGTCATGGGGTCGGCAATGGGTTCAGCAGCCTCCTGACCGGACAGACGGCTCCAGATATCCATCTTCTTATTGAACTTATAACGGCCAACCTTGCTCACGTCGTAGCGGTGTGCGTCAAACAGCAGACCTTCCAGATGGGCGATGGCAGTCTCAACCGTAGGAGGCTCACCGGGACGCAGACGGCGATAAATCTCCAGCAGAGCTTCCTCGCGGGTCTTGCAGGGATCCTTCTAGAGGGAGGCAAGAATACGCCCGTCCTCACCGAACATCTCCTTGATCTCGGCATCGGTGTTGACACCCATAGCACGAATCAGGCTGGTGACCGGCAGCTTGCGGTTTTTGTCGATACGCACCCAGAACACATTGGAGTTATCAGTCTCGTACTCCAGCCAGGCGCCACGGTAAGGAATGACGGTAGCAGTATAGGTGTGCTGATCCGCCTTGTCCACCTCGTGACCGTAGTACATACCGGGGCTACGGACAATCTGGGAAACGATAACACGCTCTGCACCATTGATAACGAAGGTACCACCATTGGTCATGATGGGGAAATCACCCATGAAGATTTCCTGTTCTTTGATTTCGTCAGTCTCGGTGTTGCGCAGACGAACCCGAACCTTGATGGGTCGGGCATAGGTGGCATCCCGCTCCTTGCACTCCTCGATGGTATACTTGGGGGGCTCGTTCATGGAGAAATCCAGGAAGCTCAGCTCCAGTTTACCGGAGAAGTCAGTGATGGTGCCCACATCCTTGAAAACTTCCCGCAGGCCCTCGTCCAGGAACCACTGATAGGAGTCCTTCTGGATTTTGAGCATGTTAGGGATTTCGAGGATTTCCTCATACTTCGCGTAGCTCTTACGCATGGTCTTGCCGAACTGTACGTCCTTGACCATAGCCATATGGATCATCACGCCTTTCTTACGAATTGTGTGTTGCTAAAATGATACGCACGGCGCGGTTGTCGGATATATACAACTTTCTACTTGACAGAACCGCGGGCCTGTGGTAAAATATCCATGTTGGGAGGGATGGGCGAAGTGCGCATACTCCCACAGTATGGAAGACCATTTTACACCATTGACATTCATTTGTCAATGGATTTTTTGTTTTTTAAGGCAAATTTTTAGGATTCCCCTGCCCTGTTCACACAGCCAACCAGATGATAAATGATTGTTTAGCAAAGTAAGCGCCACAGGCGCTATACCTTCCCCCGAGGGGAAGGTGACCGAGCGTTAGCGAGGTCGGAAGAGGAATGGCGAGATTCTACAAGTACAATTGCACTGTATAAAGGTGCTGAAAACCACCTTTATGCACAGAATAGAGTACTTTCAGCAAGCAACGTATCGCCGTTCCTCATCCGCCCCAGTGTGCACACTGGGGCACCTTCTCCCGGGGAGAAGGTATGGGCGCTACCGCGCCAGTGCTGTAAACGATAATTTATACGCAACCCCTTGAACGCAATAAATACCCCCGTGGCATTTGCCACGGGGGTGCTGATTCTTAATCAGGGAGCAACTTTATCGTTAATATGGGTCAGATAACCGGGATTCTCAGTAGAATCGATATGGGCATATGCTCCGGTGATGTAAGAGCCGCTATACACTGTACCAGCACCACCGACC
>JAZSEN010000084.1:0-25318 GCA_045531675.1 Faecousia sp. | reverse complement strand
TCCTGCTGATGGTGTGACCTTCTACTACTGGACCGCTACGGACTACAACAACGCTGATGTTCTGACTCCCGAAAATGCTACCGGCACCATCAAGATGACCTCCACCACCGGCGAGTACACCGCCGCTGTCACCGGCATCTCCGCCAAGCAGATCGATGAGACTGTCTACATCGCCGCTGTTTACAACTCCGCTACCACCGGCACTGCCTTCTACACCAGAGTTATCGCGTACAGCCTGGGTGCTTACTGCGAGAGTCTGGCGAATAACGGCAACGAATGCGGTGCTGCAACTGCCGTCTACGGCTACTACGCAAAGGCTTACTTCGCAAACTAACCCTCAAAAAATCGCCCCGGGGAAACCCGTGGCGATCTTAATTTTTTTCAACATCCTGATTCCGACTGTAAATACAGTCGGCTTTTTTTATACTAACCTTGCTAAAAATGAAGGGGGAAGTAATATATGCAATTTACCAGTTTCCTGCAGGACGGTCACTTGACAGTTGCATTGACCGGCGAAATCGATCATCATTGTGCCAAACATTACATTCAATCCATTGCTGCAAAAATAGAAGCATACACACCATCCATTTGCGTTTTGGATTTTAAGGATGTCAGTTTTGTGGATTCCTCTGGAATTGCGGTTGTCATTAACGCACTGCGAAGTATGACCCAAATCGAGGGTACCCTGATACTGGCAGGTCTTTCAGAACAGCCGATGAAGGTATTCCGGGCATCCGGAGTTGATAAATTAGTACAGATTAAGGAGGCAGTATCATGAAATTCGAAAACTACATGACCCTGGAATTCCCCAGTAAGTCCAGTAATGAGGCCTTTGCCCGTTCAGCGGTGGCGTGTTTCGCCGCTCAGCTGGATCCCACTATGGAGGAATTGGGTGATATCCGGACGGCGGTATCCGAAGCGGTTACCAATGCGATTGTACACGCCTATCCCAATCAACTCGGCACCGTAATTTTGCGGTGCCGGATTCTGAAAGGGCAGGTTCTGGATATTGTTGTGAAGGATAAAGGCGTTGGGATTGGTGACATTGAGCAGGCGCGCAGACCGATGTACACAACAGGTGGTTCGGATCGCAGTGGTATGGGCTTTACGATTATGGAGAGTTTTATGACAGATTTGGATATCACCTCTGAACCGGGGCGGGGAACCATCGTACATATGCGGCGAAAGCTGCAACGTCGCAAATGAGTCGGACTGAGGAATTGATTCGCCTTGCCCAATCCGGTGACCGTGAGGCAGGGGAGACCCTGATTAACGAAAATTCTGGACTAATCTGGTCTGTGGCACGGCGGTATATGGGACGGGGAGCCGATTCGGATGATTTATATCAACTGGGTTGCCTTGGTTTTATCAAAGCGGTTGAGGGTTTTGATCTGGAGTTTGGCACTCGGTTTTCCACCTATGCGGTGCCGAAAATTGCCGGCGAAATTCGCCGTTTTCTCCGTGACGACGGAGCGGTAAAGGTATCGCGTGGATTAAAAGAGCAGGCGGCAACCATTCATCTCGTTCGAACAGATTTAGCAGTCCGCCTTGGAAGGGAGCCGTCTCTTCAGGAGATATCAGATAAGACAGGCTTTACACCGGAAGAAATCGCAATGGCTGAAACTGCTACAGCCGCCACCGAATCCATTCATCGTGAAATGGGAGAGGAAGGGTTTTCTCTTGAAAACATACTGACTGATACCGAGTCTGAGGAGCGGATGTTGGAAAAAATCGCCCTGCGACAGGCAATCGATAAGCTTCAGGAGCGGGAGCAAATGGTTATTAATCTTCGGTATTTTCATGGATTAACACAGGACCGTGTGTCAAAGGTACTGGGTGTCAGTCAGGTACAGGTGTCGAGAATTGAAAAGAAGGCGTTGCTGCGGTTAAAGGAACTGCTGGAATAAACACCGCCCCAATCGTTTCTATAGAAACGATTGGGGCGGTGTATTGCTTATCAGCAAAGTGAAAATTTATACATATTTCAAGTCCTGAATCTGTTCTGAAAAACCGATGTTATTAACATAGATTATATACAAGTATATTGTGTAAATTTATACAAATGGTGGCGTTTTGGTAATATAATCCTGTTGACTTTAACTAGAAAAAGAGGTAGAATATACCAGTAAAATGTGAGAATTATGACCATGTATTCTATGTATACAATTGTCAGGAGGATACCAGAATGAAACGGAATATTCTCTCTCGCGGTCTGTCGTTATTTCTGTGTCTGACCATGGTGCTGCCATGGCTTTATTTTGAACTGCCTGCTTCTGCCGCTACGGACACCGGAGGAATCAGTACTTATTTGGCTGACTTCGGCTTCAAAGGAAAGACCATTTCTATCCTTGGTGACAGTATCTCTACCTTTGAAAACTATTCCAGCGGTACGGCTGCTACCACTACCAACTCCACCATCACCAACAATGCGGTGTATTACCGACCCAGTAATGTGTCTTCCTTCGGTGTTAATGTGAACGACACTTGGTGGAAACAAACGGCGGATGTGCTGGGAATGAGGGTGCTTGTCAATAATTCATGGTCCGGTAGTCGGGTGCTATATACAGACAGCAGCAGTGGCTATCTTACTAGAAGCCAGCAGCTTCATGACAACACCGGTTCCAATGCGGGGGAGACGCCTGATGTCATCGCTATTTTTCTGGGCACTAACGATTTGAAGAACGCCGATGACCCTGGTGAGGTTTCGGCTATTAACTACAATACCATTCAGTCCGCTTCCTCCAGCTACACACCTGCCAGCGTTCTGGAGGCTTATGCGCTGATGCTTTATCGCGCCATCAAGCGGTATCCCAATGCGGAGATTTACTGCATGACCTTGATTCCCTACGAGAACATCTCCGCCGCGCAGACCAGAACCATGCTGAAATTCAATGCCGGTGTCCGAACCATTGCGGAGCACTACGGTGTCTATGTCTGCGACCTGTACAATGACAGCGGTTTGACCGCTCAAAAAGAAAACTTCAATTACCATATGGCCAATCGCCTTCACCCCGGTCCTTATGGAATGGATGCCATCACCAATTGTCTGGTTGCGGCCATGCTGGAGAACAGTAAATACAATACTTCCGGCAAGACCCTTCATTCCGTGTCCTATGACCTGAAGAATGTCTATGTGAAACAGGGCACCATTCAGCAGGCTGTGGATGGAAAGTCTTTGACGTTGCCTCTGGATTGGAAAAAAAAGCTTTGATGTGGATGTAACAGTCACCATGGGCGGCAAGGATATCACTGCGGACTGTTACAGTAACGGCGTGATTTCCATCCCTGCTGTCACCGGCGATGTAATTGTGACCGCCAGAACGGTACTGAAATACAATACGCCTGTGAGCTATCGCTGGGAGACCATCAGCAATGCTTTGCAATCTGTCAATGACGGCGGTGCCATCTACAATCATGCCACGTTGATTGGCGGCAGCTGTTCCGGCGGTGTGTTTACTGATGGTCAACATTCTCTGGATAACGCGGTGGCATTGTTCCATGACCGCCCCTGGGTTATCGAATGGAAGGCCACCGGCGCCTGGAGTTCCGGTGCGTTGATTTTGGCCGGAGCTGCTGAAAGCAAAGTGGAAGGATCTACCTACATTTATAAAACAACGGGCAGCAATTTGCTGGCCATCGGTTACTCCGACGGCTCGAAGTATCACAACTACGGCCTGAATCTCGCTGACTACAATATTGACGGCACAGCTACTCATATATACCGCCTAGTCAATGAGATTTCTGAGGATGGATCTAACATGGTCTATCTCCATGTGGATGGCAACAAGATTGGTGCCATGAACAACTACTACGATGGCGGCACCAACATGAATACGGTGTCTGACAAGCTCAATGGTATGGATTTGGTGTTCACCAATATCGGCACCAGTGGTCATCCCCTCAACAATGCAACTATTAGCTACATTCAGGTTTGGGAGGGTGGTATTCCTGTCGAAACCACTCTGAATGATTATCGCTGGGAGCCGGCAAACGGGACTATGACCAGCGTAACTGTCAACGGCAATATTGACAATCCCGCTAAGCTTCAGTCCGGCTCTGTGGGCAGCGATGGAAAACTCTCATCTTCTTACTTCGAACTGGATCAGGCAGTCAAGCTGCTCCATGATAAGCCATGGAGCATCCAATGGAAGTCCACCGGCACTTGGAAGGATTCCACCAACGGTGCGATGTTGTTTGCTGCATCCAATGTCACCAATGCTCCCTTCGGTGCGTACATCTATCGTCGGGGTGGCAGCGATTTGATTGCATTTGGCGAACGCAACGGTTCTTCCCATAACAACTACGGCATCAGTCTTGCGGATCACGGCATCGATGGCAGCGCGGAACATGTCTACCGGTTGACCAACCGAATCAATGCGGACGGCTCCAATATGGTTTACCTATATGTGGACGGCGTGGAGCTGGGCGCTATGAATAACTACTACGTCGGCGGCAACGCGCAGGGGACAACCTCCAACTGGATTTCCGGTAAAGACTTTACATTTAACTACATGGGCAATGCCCAGTTCCCCATCAGTAACTGCTATCTGTCCTATGTGCAGGTCTGGGAGGATGGTCTGATTCCTAACGATTATCGCTGGGAAATGAGCAATGACATGCTGACCAGCGTGACCAACGATTCCTTCGTGCAGAATGATTTGACTATGGTTTCCGGTTCTATCTCCGGCGGAAAGCTTTCCGGCACTCAGATGAAGCTGGAGGAGAATCTGATTTTGCGTCACGACCGCAACTGGAGTCTGGAATGGAAGTCCAGCGGCTCATGGAAGGAAGCCAGCAACGGCGCATTGCTGCTGTCTTCTAATCCTACCAGCACCAGCGATGGTACGGTTTATCTTTACCGCCGCAATGACAGCAATTTCATTGCCCTTGGCGTGCGGTCCAACAATAAGCACCTGAACTATGGCGTTATGCTATCAGACCACGGCATTGATGGCAGCGCTGAGCATGTATACCGGCTGACCAACCGGGTCAATGCTGACGGCTCCAACATGGTTTATTTGTATGTTGACGATGTAGAACTGGGGGCTATGAACAACTACTATATCGGCGGTACCGCGCAGGGAACGACCTCTGACTGGGTTTCCGGTCAGGACTTTGTGATCTCCTATATGGGTACCACGGATTTCCCCATCGGCAACTGCTGCATTGATTATATTCAGGTCAGGGAAATGGATACTTCCTTCCACGAATATCGCTGGGAAACCGATACCGACAGGCTGAACAGTATTTCCGTCGGCTATACCGAGAATAATGTGACTGCAATGACGGGTTCTATCACCGGCGGCACATATACCGACAGTATGTTCCATCTGGAGAAAACCGTGGTGCTGCGGCACAATCAGCCATGGTTCATGGAGTGGCAGTCCGAAGGCAGTTGGAACAACAGCCGTGGCGGTGCGCTGCTGCTGTCCTCTGAGGATGCTGCCAATATCGCCGGCAATAAATATCTCTTCCGCCGCAAGGACAGTACATTGATTGCCCTTGGCACCAATAACGGAAGTAAGTATGAAAATTATGGTGTGAGACTGTCGGATTATGGAATTGATGCATCCGAAGCCCATGTCTACCGGATGGAAAATCGCGTGTATGCCAACGGCTCCAATATGGTTTATCTGTATGTGGATGGCGTTGAAATCAGCGCCATGAACCACTACTTCCTTGGCGATGCTCCTCAGGGTACGACCTCCGACTGGCTGTCCGGTAAGGATTTCTCCTTCAACTATATGGGCAGTACCGACTATCTGATTGGTAACTGCACCATCGGCTATATCCATATCGATGAAGACGGCTGTATGGATAATTTCCGTTGGGAAAACCGGTCTGATGTGTTTACTGATGTTACCATCGGTGGTAATTCCGAAAATGAAGCAACTATGCTCTCCGGCTCCATTACGAATGGCTTGTTTTCGGGCACCAGCTTCAGCCTTGCACAGCCTGTTACACTGATGCATAATCAGCCTTGGACGTTGGAGTGGAAGTCCTCCGGTAACTGGAAAGACACTCAAAAAGGTGCGATGTTGCTTTCCTCTACTGCGATGCATACCACCGAAGGAATGTCCTACCTTTATCGCAGAAGTGACAGCGATTTCATCGCCTTTGGTATGCTGACAAATGGGGCACATATGAACTATGGTATCCGCCTGTCCGATTATGGCATTGATGGTACCGCGGTGCATACCTATCTGCTGTCCAACCGAATTAACAGCGACGGCTCTAACATGGTCTATCTGTTTGTAGATGGAGTGGAGGTCGGTCCGCTGAACAATACCTACAAGAGCAGTACCGACCAGTACACCAAATCCAACTGGATCAGCGGAAAGGATTTTACCTTTGCGTATCTTGGAAATGTCAGCTTTTATATCGGCAATTGTCAGTTGGATTATCTGCAGGTACGGGAGGGCGGCGGTTCCGCAACGGTAAAGTTTGTCAACTGGGACGGTTCTGTTGTTAGTGAGAAGCAGTATCTCTATGGTCAAAGCATCAGCGCACCTGATTTAATCCCTACTCGCAATGCCGATGCTTCCGCTGTTTACACCTTTACCGGTTGGGACAAGGAGATTGAGATTTGCGCAGGCGATGCGGTCTATACCGCGGTGTTCAAGGCGGAATATATCGACTACACAGTTGAATTCCGTGATTACGACGGTAAGGTTCTTTCCAGCGCTGTCTATCACTACGGCGATGCGGTTACAGTTCCGGCTGATCCTGAAAGACCGGCGGACAGCGCCTATACCTACACCTTTGCCGGCTGGGATAAGGAAGTGGTCGCGGTCGATGGTAATGTTACCTACTCGGCCACCTACGAAGCTACGGCGATTCGCAATCCCCAAATCACGCTGTCCCATCCGACCCTAAACTTTAAGTCGGAGATTATGTACAATGTGTACTATACTGCATCCGACGTGGAAGATGCAGTGGAAATGGGTCTGCTGATTTTTGACCAACGACTGACTGACGGAACCGTTGAGGATGCAAAGGAAATTGTTCCCGGATATACTGTCAGCGGTGGGATGTACATGGTTCACACCAATGGAATTCCTGCGAAAAACCTGGGTGATACGGTCTTTTTCAAGGTGTATGCCAGACTGGTGGACGGAACCTATGTATACAGTTCCATGGTAGGCTATCATGCAATTGCCTATGCCAATTCCATTCTGAACAATGCATCCAGCTCCGCTCAAAGTAAGGCTCTGGTTGTTGCGATGCTGAATTACGGCACTCAGGCGCAATTGTACTTTGGCTACAAAACCGACAGCTTGATGAATGCCGGTTTGACTGCTGATCAGCAGGTACTGGTAGATGCCTACGACGAAGCCATGATTGACCCTGTGGTTTCTGTTGCCAGCCAAAAGGCAGGGGAGTTTATGCTGGACAGAGCTGCTTTTGCCAGCGCATATCCCCGTGTGTCCTTTGAAGGTGCTTTTGCCATTAACTATTATTTTATCAATGCCCTGCCTGTGGATGGCGATATGACCCTTTACTATTGGGACAGCGCCACATGTGCCATGGTGGATGTGCTGACGAAAGAAAATGCATCCGGTAGCATTACCATGTCCTATGACGGCAACCGGTATTATGCAAAGGTATCCGGAATCGCAGCCAGACAGATTGATGAATCGGTTTATGTAACCGGTTGTTACACCTCTGGCGGTATCAGCTATTCCACCGGCATCATCGCGTACAGCCTCGGTGCTTACTGCGAAAGTATCGCTGCCGATGACAACTCCGACACGCAGGCGTTGGGCGCTGCTACTGCGGTTTACGGCTATTACGCCAGAAACTATTTTTCCACCCTTGGATAAAGATTCTCAACAGCCCTCTCCGGCCGACCGGAGAGGGAACTGGACTATCGATTAAGGATGTGACTCGTTTTGAAGATTATGAAAAACAGATTGATTGCCTTGGCTATGTTGTTGGCAATGGTAGTCAGTTGGATGCCGGCGCTTCCGGTGTCTGCAGCCTCCAATACCACACCGGTAGGGGAGATGGTTGACAGCTTTACTGCTAACAGCCAGACCTTCACCCTGAATGCTGACAGTCGCTTCTTTGTAGTTTCCGCCACGGAACCTACCGGCGAGCTGCTGCAGACGGTTCAGCTGATTCAACGGCAGTTTGCTGCGGATAGCCGTCCTTCTGCTACACCCATGCCCATTGCATGGGGACCTGAGAGCTGGATTACTGACGGTGACATTGTGATTCGTCTGGATTCCAGCTCCGGCATTGCAGCTGAGGGCTACCGTCTGGATGTGACCACCTTTGCGGAGCTGACTGTCAGCGATGTGGATGGTTTGATTTACGGTGCCAATATGCTTCTGAAGCACTTGCGCTATGCCAACAGCAATTCCGTTCAGGGCTTTACCGCTGCTGATGCACCGGATACTGCCCAGCGCGCCGTCAGTCTGGACTGCGGCAGAAAGTATTACTCCAAGAACTGGATTTGCAATTTCATCCGTGAGATGTCCTGGATGGGGTATAATACATTGGAGATGCACTTCTCCGATGATTCCGGTTTCCGTATCGATTTGTGGGATGAGGCGTATTACTCCGATGCCTACCAGCCTGCCAACGATTTTTCATGGATTTGCGGTAGCAACTATACCTCATGGACTCTGTCTGCATACAAGAACGATGTGGACAAGGGGAAGTATTTGACGACTGCTGAGATTCTTGAAATCTTCGAAACCGCAAAGGAATATCACATCGACATCATTCCTGCCTTTGACAGTCCTTCCCATATGGACTATCTGACATGGATGTATGAGCAGAATTATCTGGCCAATCCCGATTATTCTTTCTACTCCACCTACGATCAGAAGACCTATTACGCCAAGGATGTGGGTGGCTGTATCAACTACACAAATTCCTCCGGCTGGGCAACGCCCATGAGATGGCCCTACTATTCCACCATCGATATTACCGCCGATCAGGACAAAGCCTTTGTTTTTGAGCTGTATATTGATATTGCCAATTTCTTTAAGACCTATGCCGGAAGTACGGACTTCAGCATCGGTGCTGACGAGGTGAACCTTTCCACCTACAACCTTGCCAGCGGTTACAGCTTTGCATGGGGATTCCCGGATTTTGTGGTGTATATCAACGAGCTGAACGCGCTGCTCAACAGCATGGACTACACCATGCGGATGTACAACGATTTTCTGGGCAGTACCTCCTACAAGGCCTCCAGCTATAATTTTGCCAATAACATCGAGATTCTTTACTGGGATTCTCCCTTTGAGCCCAATAGCGGCGGCGCGACGAACCACACCGAGCCGGTCAGCTACTATGTGAACAAGGGTATGACTCTGTACAACTGCATCCAGACCAATACCTACTACGCCCTGCGTATTACCAATGGCGGATCGGATGCTCGAAGTGTGTACAACCGTCAGTGGACCTTCTACCATGCCAATGAGGAAAGCATTTTCAATGAATGGTATCCTGCGGACATCAGCGAGCATGGCGATTACAGTGAGGATGCCGCGGATGTGCCGGCTGCCAATCTGGGCGGTGCCTATTTTCTGATTTGGTGTGACTATGCCTGCGTCAGCACTGAGCAGGAAATCTGGAACGGTGTTTATGACAAGACTACTCAGAACACCGGCGAGTTTTACAGTCTGCGTGACCGTATGTGGTCCAACATCACCAAGATGTGGAACGCAGATATCAACAATTCCATGACTTTTGCAGAGTTCTGTATTCTTCGTGATGCCTACGGCGATTTCCCCGGTGCCGGCACAACGGCAAACTCCTGTTCCGAGGTTACGGTGCTTCCTGAGTCCACCGAGCCTGTTTCCGGTTACACCGGCGGCTGTGAGAATTTTGTTTCCTATGGTCAGGTTCTGATTATTAACGATACCGCCGTTATGAGTCTGCCCTGTGTCAATGCTGTCCAGACGGCTTCCACCGCTCTGGAGGTTGCCAGCTCTGGCGACCTTTACACCGTTACCCGTCTGTATGAAAATACGGAAGGGGAGCTGTGGTACAGAGTGGTGACCAAAACCGGACTGGTGGGTCACATCAAGGCTACCGACACTCGCTATCTTAAGGATTATGTGGATGATATCACCATTACCGGCGCGACCACACCATCTGCCCATGTTGCAGGGACGTCGTTTACCATTCAGGGTGTCATTAAATCCACCTATAACACCCTGACGGATGTTTCGGTGTATATCCACAGCGGCTTTGGTTCTGATGGCACCAAAGTGACCGGATATAGTGATACTGTGATGGATAACTACTATTCTCTACTGAACAGCGCCATCGATAACAATACACTGTTTAACAAGGTTTCTCAGGGTCAGCATACTTACATTATCTCGGTGCGCTATCAGAGCAGCTACGCCGATGGCAATACGATTGTTAGTGACACCAAGTCTGTAAATCTGGTTGAGGAATACTTTGTTGCCATTGCGGCTGCTGTGGATCAGAACACCTGCTCCCACAGCTATTCTGAAACTGTAATCAAGAAATCTGACTGCGTTAACTCCGGTATTTCTGTATTTGGCTGCTCCACCTGCGGTGATGTGTATGAGAAAATCACCACCAATGGTGGTCATGACTATGCTACCGAGACCATCGGCGCAACCTGCACCGAGTATGAAAAGGTCCGCTACACCTGTAAGCTTTGTGGCGACAGCTATGTGGCGTATCCCGAATATTTGATGTCCCAGTGGCAGGAGACCAAGCCTGAAGGTTTGGATGACAGCCTGATTGAAACCAAAGAGGTCTACCGTTATGCCGATAAGGAAACATTGACCTCCAGCGCTACCTCTCTGGAAGGCTACACTCAGAGCGGAAGCCAGTGGGTGAAAGCATCCAGCGGCGCGGTCCAATATGTCAACAGCTGGCCTTCCGGCTTCTCCACCGGAAGTACCCTTTATACCCAGTTCAACAATAAGGCTGATAAGGTTACTACTTTCGAGAACGATACTTCAAAGCGTGTCGTTGACAGCGATGTGGTTTGCGGCTACCTGTACTACCACTGGTGCTACAATAATTCCTACTATTCCACATCCAGCAGAACCGGCAGCTACACCACCTTCCATGCTTATTATTCTACGGTTGCTCCCAGCAACTACGTCTGTGATTACTCTGATTACAGCTACAAGACTTCCCATGCCACATGTCCCACCAACTCTAAGTGGTTCTTCGTGGCATACGTGTATCAGCAGAGTTACACCGATTATAATAAGCTCTACACCTATGAGCGCTGGACGGACTGGTCGGATTGGAGCGATGTGCCCATTACTGCCACCAGCGACCGCAAGGTGGAAAAGGGAACCCTATATCGCTATGTAGATGCGGATCTGCTTCCCCACACCTACGATTCTAACGGCATTTGTACGCAATGTAGTGCAGTATGTCCCCATAACTACAAGAACAACATCTGCACCGACTGCGGTCAGGCAAAGCCGGTTTATGATTACTACCTCTTCGGCTGGATCAACGGCACCAATTACGCCTGCGAGGAAAATGCCTCCCAGCTTGGTGAGTACAAGTTTGTGGATGGGCAGGTTGTTGTGCTGTTCTCTCAGGACAGCTATGTGGGCATCAAGGCATCCAACAACACCACCTATTACATGACCAACGGCTGGCAGGGCTATGTTTCCTCCGCTACACTGTACAATACGACCAAGCTGACCACGCCCGATAAGATGTTTGTCCCAGGCGGCACTGAGGTGACCTTCACTCTGACTGACAACGGTGACGATACATATTTGCTAAGCTATGTTGCGGTGGAATGTGAGCATATCAGTCACACCACCGATGGCATCTGCACCGTCTGCGGCAGTGTGGTGGACCATGCCTATGGTACGGACGGATTCTGTGTCTGTGGGCTGGAATGTGCTCACAATATGACTGAGGGTTTCTGCACCATCTGTGGCAAAGAGTGTGACCATGCCTATAAGAACAACGTCTGTACGATTTGTAACATGTCCAAGCCTGTACAGGACTATTACCTGTTCGGCTATATCAACGGTGCGGACTACGCCTGCGAGAGCGACTACACCAATCTGGGAGAGTACAAGTTTGTAGACGGCAAGGTTACAGTCCGGTTTACCAAGGATAGCTATGTTGCTGTGAAGGCGGCGGATAATGCTCACTGGTATATGACTTCCGGCTGGCAAGGCTATGTGAACAGCGCGGTACTGTACAACACCAAGGTTCTGTCCAATGCGGATAAGCTGTACGTTCCCGGTGGCAAGCTGGTCACCTTTACTCTGGTGGATAACGGCGACGATACCTATGTTCTGAGCTACGAGGCGGAATGTGCCCACCTGACTCATGGTCAGGACGGTATCTGTCCCGACTGTGAAGATATGGTTCTTCATGCCTATCAGAACAATGTTTGTCAGATTTGCGGTTTAGAGAAGCCTGTTCTGGACTATTATCTTTTCGGCTATATCAACGGCGCCGATTATGCTGATAAGGCAGATAAGGATAATCTGGGAATTTACCGTTTTGTGAATGGTTCGCTGGTGGTATACTTCACCGCCGACAGCTATGTTGGTGTCAAGTCCTCCGACAATCTTAGCTGGTACATGACCGACGGCTATCAGGAGGGGAAGACCTCTGTAACGCTGGTCAATGCGGAATCCATCCTGACGGAGGACAAGCTGCTTGTTCCCGGTAATATGAAGGTCACCTTCACTCTGGTTGACAACGGTGACGATACCTATGTTTTGAGTTATGTTGCGGTACAATGCCCCCATGAGAGCCACAGCATTGCCGGCATCTGTGATTTGTGCCGCAAGACGGTTACGCACAGTTATGTGGACGGTGTCTGTGAATGCGGTGCGGCCTGTAAGCATTCCTTTAAGAATGGCGCCTGTTCCAATTGCGGTATTCCCTGTAGTCATAGCTGGGGAAATGGAACCTGCACGATTTGCGGCATTGACTGTACGCATAGCTGGACCGACGGAATCTGCGATACCTGTGGCATTGCCTGTTCCCACAACTGGGTGGAAGGCGAATGTACGGTTTGCGGTATCCATTGCGATCATAGCTGGGTGGATGGCAGCTGCACCATCTGTGGATTTGCCTGCGTCCATGTATATAAGAACAATATTTGCACCATCTGTGCCTTCCCCAAGCCTCTGGCTGATCATTACCTGTTTGGCGAAATCAATGGCGCGGATTACGCATGGGGTGCAAACGCCGATGATTTGGGCGAGTATAAGTTCGTTGATGGCAAGCTGGTCGTAGTATTCAGCGAGGAAAGCTACGTCGGTATCAAGGCGGATAATAACTCCGGCTGGTATATGACAGACGGTGATCAGGGTAATGCAACCAGCGTAATGCTGTATAACACGGCAGTCATCACTGAGGGTACATTACTTACCATCCCCGGTGGTCTGGAAATTACGTTCATACTGGTGGACAATGGTGACGACACCTTTACTTTGAGCTATACCACCGCTCCGTGTCCGCATCACAGCCATAGCACTAATGGTGTCTGTACTGATTGCGGCACTGCAGTTTCTCATAGTTATGAGAGTAATGTCATATTGCCCACCTGCACCACCGGTGGATATGTCCTTCATAGCTGCTATGTCTGCGGCAGCAGCTATGTCAGTAACCCGGTTGCTGCCTATGGTCATACTTGGACCGGCGGTTCCTGTACCGAAGCAAAGATTTGCTCCGATTGCGGTGTAGAAGACGGCGTAATCCCCGGACACCAATATGAAAGAACCATTATATCTCCGGATTGCACGAACATCGGCTACACCAAGCACACCTGTACCGCATGCGGTTACAGCTATGTGGATAACCATACCGCCGCTCTGGGTCACGTCTGGAAGGAAGCGGCTTGTCTGACGCCCAAGACCTGCTACGATTGCGGCGTGACAGAAGGTGAGCCCTTGGGTCACAGTTATAAATCTGTAATTACGGCGCCCACCTGTACCACCGATGGCTATACCACCCATACCTGCACCACCTGTGGTTTCAGCTACACCGACAACGAAACCACAGCCACCGGGCACAACTGGACTGCTGCCAACTGTACCGCGGCCGCAAGCTGCAGCACTTGTGGCGCTGTCAAGGGTGCTGCTTTGGGTCACAGCTATAACTCTGTTGTCACCAAGCCCACCTGCACCACTAGTGGTTACACGACCCATACCTGTACTGTTTGCGGAGACAGCTATAAGGATAGTATTATAGCGGCATATGGACATGACTGGATTGCCGCTACCTGCACCACCGCTGAAGTTTGTGCTACCTGCGGCGAGGTCGGTGAAAAGGCTCCGGGTCACAGCTATAAGGCTGTTGTCACTGAGCCTACCTGCACTTCCGGTGGCTATACTACCTACACATGCACAGCCTGCGGTGATAGCTACACGGGTAATACGACCTCTGCTACCGGCCACAGCTGGATTGCCGCGACCTGCACTACCGCTGAAACCTGCGGTACTTGCGGTGAGGTCAGGGGAGAAGCTCTGGGTCACAGATATAATCCTGTGATTACCACACCTACCTGTACCACCGGCGGTTACACCACCCATATCTGTACCGTCTGTGGCGACAGATATCAGGACAGCGCGGTAGAAGCATACGGCCATAGCTGGATTGCTGTTACCTGCACCGAACCTAAGACCTGTAAAACCTGCGGCACAACAGAGGGAAAGGCGCTGGGTCACAGTTACGTTTCTCAGGTCACCCAGCCCACCTGTACCGAAATTGGTTACACTACCCACACTTGCTCCGTCTGCAACCACAGCTATGTGGATGGTCAGACTGCGGCTCTGGGTCATGCTTGGCGTGATGCCACCTGCCTGATTGCCAAGACCTGCTCTGCTTGTGGCGTGACAGAGGGTGAGGCTCTGGGTCACAATTACGAGGCTACTGTTATTGCACCTACCTGCACTGCCGGCGGTTACACAATTCATACCTGCTCCGCCTGCGGCGACAGCTATCAGGACAGCACCACCAATGCCACCGGTCACAGCTATGTTGCTGTGGTAACTGCCCCCACCTGCACAGCAGAGGGCTACACCACCCATACCTGTTCCGGTTGCGGTGACAGCTACACCGACAGCAAAACAGCCTCCATTGGACACAGCTACACCGATACGGTTAAGGCGCCTTCCTGCACCACAGTTGGTTACACAACCCACAGTTGTATTCGGTGTGACTACAAGTATTCCGATTCCGTTGTGGCGGCAATCGGTCATAAATGGGTCGATGGTACTTGCGCAAATTGCGGTGAAACATGCAATCACAGCTTTGTGGACGGCATTTGTCCCACCTGTGGCAAGCTGGAATTTGCTGCACCTCCCGTAGTGACCTTGTCCCATCCCACTCTGGCCTTCGAGGATGAAATTCGCTACAACATTTACTTCAAAGTGAGTGATATGACCAGTGTTGTGGAGATGGGTCTGATTTCCTTCGCTGATCGTAATTACAACGGAACCATTGCGGATGCTCAGGAAGTTATCTCTGGATATACCAGTAATGCTGATGGCTCCTTTACCGCACAGTCAAACGGTGTTTCCGCTAGACGGCTGGGTGATGCCATGTTCTTTAAGGTTTATGCCAAACTGACTGACGGTAGTTATGCCTATTCTGATGTTGTGGGTTACCATGCTGTGGCATACGCCAACACCATTCTGAACAATCCGGCATCCTCTGCTAAGGCTAAGGCGCTGGTTGTTGCTATGTTGAACTATGGCGCAGCTGCTCAGACCTATTTCGGCTACAAGACCGACTCTTTGATGAACGCCGGTCTGACTGCTGAACAGCAGGCTTTGGTTCGGGAATACGACAGCTCCATGATTGAAGATGTGGTCAGTACAGACAGCTCTAAGGTCGGTGTGTTCGTGATGAATGGAGGTTACTCCAATATTCACCCCACTGTGTCCTTCCAGGGCGCGTTCTCTATCAACTACTACTTTACTCCCAAATACACTCCTGCTGATGGCGTGACATTCTACTACTGGACTTCTGAGGATTACAACAGCGCCGATGTTCTGAGTCCTGAAAATGCTACCGGCAGTATCAAGATGACCTCCACTACCGGCGAGTATTCTGCCGCAGTTAGGGACATCTCTGCCAGACAGATTGATGAAACTATCTACATCGCGGCTGTCTACAACTCTGCCTCTACCGGTACTGCTTTCTACACCTCTGTAATTGCTTACAGTCTGGGCGCATACTGCGAGAGTCTGGCGAATAATGGTAACGCTTTCGGCGCTGCCACCGGCGTCTATGGCTACTACGCCAAGGCCTACTTCGCCAACTGATTAATATAAAAATCGCCATGGGTTCCCATGGCGATTTTTATATTGACAGCATTTCTCTGAACCAGTATACTAAAATATCATATGAAAAGGAGTTGTGACATGAATCGAGGTGCTATTGCTCATATGCCTGACAGCAGGTATTGCTACTGCATCGAACCGGGACGTTTTTTGTTTCGTATTCAAACCGCTCGGGATGATGTAGCTCAGGTCAGGTTGCACTTTCAGGATAAATACATTCCTGTACGTTTTTTTGATACGCGGGATTCTGTGCTGATGCGCCGTGTAGCTCAGGATGGATGCCACGACTACTATGAAGCGGAATTGACCATCGATGTGGTTTGCTTGCGGTATTATTTCGAATTGACCGCTCCGGATGGGGAAGTGTTATTTTACAGCAACTGCCGTTTTCTGAACAAAGCGCCGGATGATATTGACCGGATGTTTGATCTTCCTCAGAATCTGAGAGAAATTGAAAGATTTCAGGTGCCTGATTGGGCGGAAAATAAAGTAGTATATCAGGTGTTTCCTGCCCGTTTTGCCACTACTTCCAAGGTCAGTCCCCGCCTTTGGTACAAAGCCCCTATGGATGCTCATACGGATTTGAAAGGGGATTTGAAAGGCATCATGAATCATCTGGACTATATTCATAATCTTGGTGTTGATGTGCTGTATTTGACGCCTATTTTCCATTCCAAGTCCACACACAAGTATGACACCATTGATTACTATGCTATCGATCCGGCTTTTGGCACAACACAGGATCTGATTGAGCTGGTTGATAAGGCTCATGAAATGGGCTTGCGGGTGATTTTGGATGGCGTATTCAATCATTCCGCACCGGAGTTTTTTGCCTTCCGTGATTTGGAAAAGAATTGGGAGACTTCGCCTTACCAGAACTGGTATTACTGCAACGGCAAGCCGAAACGCCCAAAAATCTTTGGTATTAAACCTAATTATAAATGCTTCAGCTACTTTGGCGGTATGCCAAAGCTGAATCTGGAGAATGAAGAAACGGCACAGTATTTCGTGAATGTGGCGCTGTATTGGCTTCGCACGGCGAAAGTGGATGGTTGGCGATTGGATGTGGCAGATGAAATTTCCCACTTCTTCTGGCGTCGATTCCGTCATGCGGTGAAAGCGGAGTTCCCCGATGCCCTGATTGTGGGGGAGGTTTGGCACTATGCCGCAGATTTTCTGCAGGGTGACAACTGGGATAGTGTAATGAATTATCCCTTCCTCAATGCGGTCACGGACTTTGTGGCTACGGAAAGTATTTCCGCAACAGAGTTTCTGAATGAACTGGGATTCCTGCGTGGAAATCTGAACAAAGCCTGTCAGAGTGTACTGTGGAATCTGCTGGGTAGTCACGATACTCCGCGGCTGTTGCATCGTTGTGGGGAAAACAAAGATAAAATGAAACTTATGGTGGCGATTCAGCTCCTTTCGCCCGGCATGCCTTTTGTGTATTACGGCGATGAAGTGGGGATGACCGGAGGACCAGATCCGGATTGTCGCAGAGGTATGCTGTGGGATCCTGAACGACAGGACCTGGAGTTGCTGGATTATTATAGACGGCTGATTCAGATTAGAAAAGCGAATCCCTGCCTTACCATGGGGGATGCAGATGCACAGGTTGCTGATGATGACAGGGGAGTAGTCACTATTCAACGGGGTGATTTGACGTTGCTATTCCACGGATTCAGCGGAGAAATCAACGTGGAGCAGACCGGCTATGACCTGCTGACCGACAAACCCTTTGATGGCACCTTGGGTTCTTATCAGGCGGTTGTATTAAGCAAATAAGTTTCCCGCCCGACGGGGCTGAGTCGGTCGGTTTGCTGCTTTTTGATACTTATAAATGATTGTTTAGCGAACTAAGCGCCGCCTCCAAAGGCTTCTCCTTGAGGAGAAACCTTTGGAGGCGGTACTAACTTACACCGCCAAACAATCATTTACAGCATTATCGACACGATGCCCCCCGGATTTCTCCGGGGGGAGTGGGATTAGGAGAGATTGGAAATGGTATTGCGAATGCGCTGTACAGTCCGGTCATAGCCGAGAATCTGCATGACAGTGAACAGGTCAGGGGAGTTGGTCTTGCCGGTGACTGCCTGACGGATGAAGGTGGAGACGTCCGCCACAGTACCCTTGAAGGCGGTGGGATCTGCCTTGTAAGCCTTCATGTCGGTGGTGAACCCGATGGCTTCGGTGATGGCTTTGACCTTATCAAACCAGACACCGGAATCGTCGCAGATTTCAAAGCTGTCGAGGAAGCGGTTCAGAACGTCGATAATGGTGGCGCTGTCAAACTTTTCGTCGAAAACAGGAGTCTCCAGATATTCATCGTAGAAGAAACCCATGTAAGGCTTGGCTTCCTTCCATGTGGCAAGGTCTTTGCGAGGCTTCTTGCCGCCACGACCGATAGCGAGAATACTGGTGGCGAAGGCGGCATCGCTTTCCAGCTTATCAGCAAAATCAGGATCGAATTCCTTTGCCCATTCTACCAGCAGGGTATAGACCTTGTCCGCGTCCATCTTGGCGATTTCGTTCTTGGATACATCGGTAAGCTTGGCGTAATCAAACAGGTTACCGGCAGGATTCAGCTTTTTGGGACTGAATTTGAAGGTGGTGGGATCGGCGGTGGGGTTGGCTCTGCGCCAATCCTCGTAGTTGGAGTTCAGTAAGGTCATGATATACTCATAAACCGCCTCAACAGGGAAACCTTCTGCCTTATAGAAGGTCAGCGCCAGCTCCGGATCCTTGCGCTTGCTGAGCTTTCGCTTGGAGGTGCCGTCCATTTTCATCAGAGGTCCGATGTGGACATACTTGGGCAGCTTGAAGCCTAGAGCCTTAAACAGTTGGATGTGGAAGGGAAGGGTGGGCAGCCATTCGTCGCCACGGACAACATGGGTGGTACGCATCAGATGATCGTCCACTGCATGTGCGAAGTGGTAGGTGGGGATACCATCGGATTTCAGCAGAACGTGGTCTACGTCATTTTCGGTGATGGTCAGTTTGCCCTTTACCAAGTCATCGAATTTGAACTGATTCTCAATGGAGCCGGTGGAGCGGAACCGCAGTACCCAGGGGTTACCTGCGTCCAGCTGTGCCTGAACATCCTCCATGGAACGGTCACGCCACATGGCGTACTTGCCGTAGTAGCCGGTGGTCTCTTTGTTGGCTTCCTGCTGTTCGCGCATGGCAGCCAGTTCAGCTTCCGTGCAGAAGCAGGGATATGCCATGCCCTCGGAAACCAGCTTTTTGGCGTAGACATGGTAGATGGCGGCACGCTGACGCTGACGGTAGGGACCGTAGCAACCGTTGTCGCCGTCGATGGTGGCACCCTCATCGAAGTGGATACCATAGTGCTTCAGAGTATTGATAAGCACCTCCACGGCACCGGGAACTTCCCGCTTGGCGTCGGTATCCTCTACGCGAAGGAACAGAATACCATCAGACAGGTGCGCCATGCGCTCTGCCGTCAGGCCCTGCACCAGATTGCCCAGATGGACGAAACCGGTGGGGGAGGGGGCCATACGAGTTACGACAGCGCCTTCGGGCAGCTGCCGCAGGGGAAACTGTTCCTCCAATGTGTCGGGGGTGTCGGTGACGTTGGGGAAAAGAAGGTTAGCCAATGCTTGATAATCCATAGTAGAACCTCTGTCTTTCATAATAAATCTGTCAATACTATAACATCCCTGAAGGATAAAGTCAATTTTTCATTGCGTTTTAATTGGGAATGTGATATCATATGTCTAATGTATCGCAAATGGCTGTTGTACCACTAACTTTCATTTGCCACACCAGTTTTGGAAAGAGGATTATATCATGGAAGAAACACAAGCTAAGAAAAGAATGTTGTCCGGCATCAAGCCTTCCGGTGATTTGACACTGGGCAGCTATCTGGGTGCTGTTAAGAATTGGGCGGAACGGGCAGATCAGTATGACTGCTTCTATTTTATGGCGGACCTGCATGCCATTACCGTTCGTCAGAATCCTGCTGATTTGCGCCGTCGTACTCTGGAACAGCTGGCACAGTACATTGCCTGCGGTCTGGACCCCGAGAAGAACACTCTGTTCATCCAGAGCCATGTCCATCAGCACGCGGAGCTGGGGTGGGTGCTGGATTGCTACTCCATGTTCGGTGAGCTGAGCCGCATGACCCAGTTCAAGGATAAGTCCGCAAAGAATGCCGACAACATCAACGCCGGTCTGTTTACCTATCCCAGCCTGATGGCAGGCGATATCCTGCTGTATCAGCCGGATTTGGTGCCTGTTGGTGAGGATCAGAAGCAGCACGTTGAGCTGACCCATGTGATTGCCCGCCGTTTCAACGGTATTTACGGTGACGTGTTCAAGATTCCCGAACCCTTCGTGCCGAAGGTCGGTGCCCGTATTATGAGCCTAACCAATCCTCTGGCTAAGATGTCCAAGTCTGAAAATGAGGATACCGGTCGTGTTCTGCTGATGGATCCTCCTGAGGTGATTATGAAGCAGTTTAAGCGTGCCATCACCGACTCTGACACCGAGAACTGCGTCCGCTACGACAAGGAGAATAAGCCCGGCGTTGCCAACCTGATGACCATTTACTCCGCAGTTACCGGCAAGACCTATGAGGAAATCGAAAACGAATTCATTGGCTGCGGTTACGGCAAGTTCAAGCCTGTTGTCGGTGAGGCGGTGGTGGAGCATCTGCGTCCCATCCGTGAGGAGTCCATGCGCCTGATGAAGGATAAGGCCTATCTGGAAAGTGTCTACCATGACGGCGCACAGAAGGCCGGCTATGTGGCCGAAAAGACTCTGCGCAAGGTTTATAAGAAAGTCGGCTTTGTGGCGAAGTGACTATGGAAGTAATTGCTGATTTTATGATGGAGATTTTGCCGACCGCAGTGGGTGATTGGCTATCCGAGCATTTTTTTGTTATGCTCATGAAGAAAGTAAAAAATAAAACTCTGCGTATGCTGATTTCCCTTGTTGTTGTGTTGCTTGGTTTTGCTCTGCTGATTGGCGCTGTTCTTGCAATCTTTTTCGGGGCAATGCTCCTTTTGAAATGAATACATTTTTGGCGACTGCCGAAGAGGCAGTCGCCTTTTTTACATAAAGAAATAAAGTGCCAGAGTTAATAGGGCGGTGTTTTGATCATCCTTGCAATCTCCAGCCATAAGGAGAAGCAGTACGATTATCAGTAAATCTCCTGTGTCAAAGTCTCTGGGCAAAATTCGTTTCAGAAAGGTGGATACATCCTGAGAGTCTTTTCGCTGTGTGTGTCCACGATGACCGGATTGGGGCTTCGGCGCAGTCTTTGGAGGCTCCGGTGGAACATCGGGACATGCCTGTTCGGGTTCGAATCTTTGTTGATGACTATAATCCTGCATTCTGCTCCGCCGGTAAGAACCATCCGGCTGAGGCGTATAGCGGTTATACATAATACTCACCTGCCTTTCTTACAGTTGCATAGCGCCGGAAGCGAGCACCCCGGATGCCATTTTTGCAATGCGTGCCGCACGCATTGCTTTCTCCAATTTACGAATCCGTTCCTTGCTTAAATATGGATGCAGCGCTTTCAGAAGTGTTTGCTGATTACGGTCAATCGATCCCTGATTGGATAACATAGATATTTTCCGAAGCATAGCAGGGTCGATATCAGGTATGCTGTTTTCACCTTGGGTGCCAGCGCTCAATGATTGTGCCATAGACATGAGCTGTTGCATCATTTTAGGGTCATTTAGTACTGCATTCAGTTTTTCTTCCAGTTCAGCCATCAACACCACCTCTGAGTTGCTCTATGAGAGTGCGGATTTCTGGAGAGGCTAACATGGCGGACAGCCGTTCTTTGATTTTATCGTAGTCACCATTGGCGGCATCGCTCATTGCTTGATTCACCGCTTGACTGTCCTGCGCCTTCAATGTTTCAAAGAGTTGTTGTCCGGCATTACTTTTGGCCAGACGTATCGCTTCCTGCATGGAAAAATCCCCGGAATTGTTTTTCATAGGATTGCCTCCTGTCAAAATTACTGCTATAATAAACATAAAGTAGCCCGATACCACTATATGCATCAAAGGAACGGATGGTGTATTATGAAACTGTTGATTTTATCGGATTCTCACTCGGCACTTAGCTTCATGCGAATGTGCATTATGCGACTTTCGCCGGATGTGGTGATTCATCTTGGCGACTACTTCGAAGATGGTGCCGCTATGTCGGAGGAATTTTCTCATATCCGGTTTTATCAAGTGCCGGGGAACTGTGACCGCTTTCGTTACGACATTAACGCACCGCTGATCATGATGCCTGAAATCGGCGGGGTGAAATTTTATCTGACACATGGTCATCTTCATGGTGTAAAGTCCGGACTGACCAAATTGATTTCGGATGCAAAAGCCTCCGGTGCGCAGGTTGCTTTGTTCGGGCATACCCATCAGGCCTGCTGTCTGCGGGAGCAGGGGGTGTGGATTATCAATCCCGGAAGCTGCGGTTATTATGGCGGAACGGCTGCTTTGATTCAGTTAACGGATAATGAAATATCCGACTGCCGAATTCTTCGACAGTCGGATCTTCTGGATTGATTACAGTAAAATAAGAAATACGAGAGTGACAAAAGCGCCGATACCGGTGACAACGGCCAGAGCAGCGTCCAATAGTATTCTGAGGTAGTACTGGGGGTCTGCGGCATTGGGATAGCGGGGGACATGTTTTTTTGTTCTTTTATATTTCATGGTTCGTGCCTCCTTTGTTTTATCTAAGCAAAGGATAACATATTACGTGTCCAATAAAACGGACATATATGAAAAATTCTGCATCTTGCATACGGTGGCGGTTTGTGCTATCATAGGTGTATCCTGACAGTTAGGAGGATGGTTATGAAATTCTTTGCTAAAATTGAAGAATTGTGGAACCGAATTTGCGAGAATACATTGCCTTTTCGAACGAAATCGGCACAATTCTTCAAAAAAGTTGGAAGGGTTATCCGCATTGTCTGGGCCTATTTATATCGCATGCGGACGGTACTCATGGCAGTACCGGTTGGTGTGGCAGCTGTTGTGCTTGGTATTATTAATCTGGGACGTTTGCCAGACAGTACCGGAATCTGGTTGCTAGCCAGCGGCGAGTTCTTTATGCTGGTGCCTAAGGGGGTGGCTGTGCTTGCCCCTATTGCAGTTACGGCCCTGTCTATTCTGCTGGTGCTTTGCTCTAAGAAAGCCTTGTATCCCTGGTTAATCAGCATCTTCACTCTGGTGTTGCCATTGCTTATTTACTTCACCAATGATATCTCTGGTGTTAATTTCTGGTTGAATTATTTGCTGAAGTAGTGTATAATGTGCATGTCATGTCATTGATTGACTTGATACAATTAATAAAGGAGGAAATAACATGAGTATGAAGAAATCTTTTCTCGCAAAGCTTCTGATTGTGATTCTCTGCCTGTCTCTGGTGCTCTGTGGATGCAGTGGCGCCGCTGACAACAAGGATGATGGCAAGAATGATGACAAGACCAGCAATCAGGGCGATGGAAACAAGAACGATGACGATAAGGGTAATAAGGAAGAAGCCACCCCCGAGGAAAAGGCTGAGGCCGCAATCGGCAACACCCTGAGCGCCATTTTCAGTTCCGACGTTGATCTGGGCATTCTGGAGGATGCAATGGAATGCGGTAAGGTCACCATTTCTATGGGCGACTACATCGAGAACGTTCTGTATATCAACACCAACGACTTCAACGTCGCAGATCAGCTGTCGCTGAATATCGAGGGCGCTGAGCTTGGTGCTGAGCTGTATGTAAACGATGAGGATTTGGTCATTGCTGTTCCCGGTATTTTGGACGGTGCTTACGGCATCAGTTTTGATACTCTGGCTTCGGATCTTGAGGATTCCCTGATGTGGGAAATGATGGGTCTGGATTATGATGAAGTTATGGGTCAGCTGAACGAATACCTGGAGGGTCTTGACGGCATGCTGGGTGGTATGGATTCCTCCATGAATGACCTGGCTGGAGCACTGGAAGAGGCTCTGGATTATGTGGACCGCGACATCACCGAGGGTATTGCCAAGGTTAACGGTAAGGATGTTCCTGCTGTTATCGTGACCTACACAATTACTTCCGACAATCTGCATAAAATGCTGAATGTCATGATTGACTGGTTCGAAGGCTGCGCCGAGGAAATGGGTCTTGAGGACACGATGGAATCTGCCGGCATGGGCAGACTCAGTGACACTATCGGTGAGATGAAGAGCAGCATGGATGAATTCTTCAAGGAAGGCACCATGGATGTTGAACTGGTTGTGAATGTCAATGCCGAAACCGGTTACATCATGACTGCTGATGCTTCTGTGGTTGGCGCCATGGAGGGTGAGGAATCGACCATTCTGATGAATGTCAATCTGGGTGAGGATGTTACCAAGAGCGATGAATACACCCTGACTGTCTCCAGTACATTCGAAGACGAAACCATGGATATTCTGGAAATCGCGCTGGAGCGTGACTCCAACGGTTCCGAAATCAGCTATGATTTCTCTGTTTATTCCTATGATGCTGAGGTTTTCGCTGCTTCCTTTGAGTATGATAGCGCCAGCTATGAGTACAACCTGAGTGTTAAGGCTGATGAATCCGCTGTTACCATTGAAGGTACCTACAAGCTGACCGATGATGAGTTTGAGTTCTTCGTTGACTACATTGAGGTTGATGGTGAGTCTATGGATATTGGTCTGCTCGTCACCGCCGAACCTGTATCTGCCAGCGAGATTCCTGATGCTCCCGAGTACAAGAACATTCTGACTATGACTGAGGATGAGTGGAATGCATTGCTCGAGGTTTTGAATTCTTTTTCCGGTGAATAATGAGCGAGAATCGGACCCTTCGGGGTCCGATTTTCTTAGAAAAATATGTTGACAAAATCTGTGTAAAAGGTTATAATACATAGGCGCTTGCGAGAGTGTTGGAATGGTAGACAAGCACGTTTGAGGTGCGTGTGGTTTCGCCGTGTGGGTTCGAGTCCCATCTCTCGCACCAAAAAAGAACACCACCCATCGGGTGGTGTTCTTTTTTGGTGCGAGA
>JAZSEN010000047.1:0-17317 GCA_045531675.1 Faecousia sp. | reverse complement strand
ACCAATTTCTCGGTACCGGGGTTTTTAACTTTACTTAACGGTAGAGGTAGAACGCAGAGTGACGTCGTGAGCGCCGCCTTCGACAATGGAGACAGAGGAGACCAGAGTCAGCTTGGCATCGCGCTGCAGGTCGGGGATGTTGGTAACACCCACGTTGCACATGGTGGACTTGACCTTATACAGGGATGCTTCCACGTTGTCATGCAGGGGGCCTGCGTAGGTGACGTAGGAGTCAACGCCTTCTTCAAAGGTCAGCTTGCTGGCGCCGCCCAGGTCGTAGCGCTGCCAGTTGCGGGCGCGGTTGGAGCCTTCGCCCCAGTATTCCTTCATGTAAGCGCCATTAACCATGACCTTATTGGTGGGAGATTCATCGAAGCGGGCGAAGTAGCGACCCAGCATCAGGAAGTCTGCGCCCATGGCCAGAGCCAGGGTCATGTGGTAGTCGTGGACGATGCCGCCGTCGGAGCAGATGGGAACATAGATGCCGGTCTCCATGAAATAGGCGTCACGGGCGGCTGCGACCTCAATCAGAGCGGTGGCCTGACCGCGGCCGATGCCCTTGGTCTCACGGGTGATGCAGATGGAGCCGCCGCCGATGCCAACCTTCACGAAGTCCGCGCCTGCCTCGGCCAGGAACCGGAAGCCGTCCTTGTCAACCACGTTGCCGGCGCCGATTTTCACGGTGTCGCCGTAGTTTTCCCGGACCCACTTGATGGTGTTAGCCTGCCAGCAGGTGTAACCCTCGGAGGAGGCGATGACCAGAACATCCACACCGGCCTCCAACAGAGCGGGGATACGCTGTGCGTAGTCACGGGTGTTGATGCCGGCGCCCACCAGATAGCGCTTCTGGCTGTCCAGCAGCTCCTGAGGATTGGCCTTGTGGGAGGAGTAGTCCTTGCGGAATACGAAGTACAGCAGGTGGTCATTCTCGTCCACGATGGGCAGAGAATTGAGCTTGTTATCCCAAATGATGTCGTTGGCGGTCTTGAGGGTGGTGTCCTTGGGCGCGGTGACCAGCTTTGCGCGGGGGGTCATAAAGTTCTTGACCTTCTCGGAGGGGTCCATACGGGACACGCGGTAGTCACGGCTGGTGACGATGCCCAGCAGCTTGCCGTTGGCGGTGCCGTCCTCGGTGATTGCCACGGTGGAGAAGCCGTTCTTCTCCTTCAGAGCCAGCACATCGGCCAGTGTATGCTCGGGGGTCAGGTTGGAGGCGGAGACCACGAAGCCGGCCTTGTAGCCCTTAACCTTGGCAACCATGGCTGCCTGATCCTCGATAGACTGAGAGCCGAAGATGAAGCTGATGCCGCCCTCCTTAGCCAGCGCGATGGCCAGAGTGTCGTTGGACACGGACTGCATGACCGCGGAAGTCATGGGAATGTTCAGGCTGATGGCAGGCTCCTCCACGCCCTTGCGGTACTTGACCAGCGGGGTACGCAGGGAAACACGATCAGGGATGCACTCCTCAGAGGTATAGCCGGGAATCAGCAGGTACTCGCTGAAGGTGTGACTGGGCTCCGGATAGATGTAAGCCATGGGAATCTCCTCCTATATATTGAAAGTTGAAAACCGATAGGTAATTTTTGTTTACGAAATCATATCATATCCGATTTACGTGGTCAAGGGTGTGAAAACAGATTCGGCAGATATGGCAAGGACCGCCCTTTTCAGGGCGGTCCGAATGGGCATAATTACACCAGAGCGGCGGTGATGATTGCCATCTTGTAGACCTCGTCGGCGTTGCAGCCACGGGACAGGTCGTTGATGGGGGCAGCCAGACCCTGCAGAATGGGGCCGTAGGCCTCGAAGCCGCCCAGACGCTGGGCAATCTTGTAGCCGATGTTGCCGGCCTCGATGGTGGGGAAGATGAAGGTGTTGGCGTAGCCGGCCACGGGAGAACCGGGGAACTTCAGCTGACCAACCTCGGGAGCCACAGCGGCGTCGAACTGCATTTCGCCGTCGATCAGCAGCTCGGGATCCATCTCACGGGCAACGATGGTGGCGTCGTGGCTGAGCTTGACGGTGCCGCCCTTGCCGGAGCCGTTGGTGGAGAAGGACAGCATAGCGACCTTGGGATCAATGCCGAAAACCTTTGCGGTGCGGGCGGTTTCCACAGCCACCTCAGCCAGCTTGCGGGCGGCGGACACGGTGACATTGCCCTCCTTGTCCACGCTGTCCTCGTAGCTCAGGTTGATGGCGCAGTCGCCCATGGCAATCTTCTCGTCGCCGCGGACCATGATGAAGCAGGAGGACACCAGATTGGCACCCTTCTTGGTCTTAACCAGCTGCAGAGCGGGGCGAACGGTGTCGGCGGTGGAGTAAGTAGCGCCGCCCAGCAGGGAGTCGGCGTAGCCCAGCTTCACCAGCATAGTGCCGAAGTAGTTACCCTTGCTCAGAGCGGCACGGCAGTCCTCGCTGGACATCTTGCCCTTGCGCAGCTCCACCATCTTCTCGACCATGGCATCCATGCCTTCGTAGGTCAGAGGATCGAGAATCTCCACGCCCTCGATATTGAAGCCGCCCTTGGCGGCGTTGGCCTTGACTTCTTCCACGTTGCCCACCAGAATGGGGGTCAGGAAGCCGCCCTCATTCAGACGGGACGCAGCCTCCAGAATACGGGCATCGTGACCCTCGGTAAAGACAATCTTCCGGGGGTTGGCTTTCAAAGTTTCGATCATCGCGTTGAACATGATGACATTCCTCCAAATTTCATGGGCATAGCCCATATTTTTACATTCTAATTATATACCACCACTTTCCACATTTCAAGAGGGAAAATATCTTCTGTAATGATCCTTTAGCGGCGTGGAGGGTCATTCGAACAGCGCAGGCAGATTCTCCTTGCACCATGCGTAGGACAGCGGACAGCCCGAGGTGATTTGGACGAATTCACCGTTGGGCAGGGAGAGGGTGATCCAGATGCCATCGCTCTCGTAATCCGGCTTCCATGTTTCATTGAGACAGTCCGTACGGACAGTTTCCAGCAGTTTCTTGCTTTGTTCAGGCGTCAGAAGTATTTTTTCATAAACGTTATCCACATAGATTGTGGAATTTTCCTCAAGGAAGTCCTCCCAGTTCCCATAGCCCAGCACCGACTCCGGACAGGAGAGCAGCTCTTTTATGGCAGCACCTGAATCCGAGTGGGTGGAATACTCGTAAACACGGGACATTTCTGTGCCGTTTTTCAGCTTGTAAGTGATTTGAATCCATGAGTCTGTGGAGGTATCGGTGTCCATATCCTCAAGCAGTAGACTATGCGCCTCAATGGCCTTCTGAATGGAATCCGGCTCGGTTAGGGTCGCTTCCCCCCGGGAGCCGAAAAGGGAATCGTAAACAGGATATTCGATTACCACGGATCTCACCTGCTCCGGTTCGGGAACCCTGTGGACCACATTCAGCGGATCCAGACTGGTGAGAATCAGAGTCACCATGACCACACCTGCAATGATGGCGCCCTTGCCCAGTCCCTTGAGGATGTGCTTGGAGGAGCGGGTCATCAGCACCTCCATCAGCATGCCGCCCAACAACAGCGAAAGGAGCAGGGATGCTTCGCTGCTCAACAGCGTCCGTCCAATGGCACCGCAGACCAATGTCATCAGGAGCCAGAGAACCAGCTTCAGAGGGCGCAGCACCACGAATTCTCCGGCGGATTCCAGCTTTCTGCGGCGGTAGAGCAGCACAGCCAGAGCGGTAAATGCCACCGCCAGCAGAGCCAAAGCACCGTAATACCACCAGACGCTGCTGAGACCCCGATACAGGTAGAGGTTGACGCCATAGGTCATCCGGAAGGGCTCGGTGTCCATGATATGGGCGATGGGGCAGAACAGTTCGAAGGAATCTTCAGGGAACACAACGCCCGGCAGAAGGGGATTGTAGAAAGAGGAGATGTACCAGTAGCACAGCATGGATCCGAAATTGACCACGCCGTACATCACTGTTGTGGCAAGGCGGGTGCCGGTACACATGACGCAGACTGCCACCAGCGACAGGAAGAACAGATACTGCGCCGACATACCCAGCAGATACAGAATTCCCACAAACCAGCTGTTGCCCATGGTGGGCATGGCAATCAGGGCGCGGAGGGTGTGGGGCACCAACCAGAACAGAAACGCCGCCAGCATGTGGGTGGCGAACCAGCTTTCCCGACGGATGGGCAGGGCGTGCAGACCGTTGCACAGGCGGCTGTTGTGCAGGTCACCGAACACACACAGTCCTGCCACCAGCGCGAACAGCGCGGTGATTGCCACCTTGTGGCACATATCGCTGGCCAGATACTGCAACGATCCGCCCATAGCATCGGCGTAGCCGTTGACCTCCAGCAGGAAAAAAACGCAATACACAATCCATGCTGGCAGAAAACGGGTTATGTCCTTGCGCAGGACGGTTTTGTTAAAGAATGATGTTCTTGATTTCATCGCTGACACCTCCCAGTTCGTAGATGAAGATCTCTTCCAGAGACAGGGGTAGAAGCTCACTATACTCAAGGCTGGCTTCGGACAGAATCTGGCGCAGGGTCTGGGCTTCGCCCCGGACGATGAGAGTCCGGAGCCGTCCGGAGCCGCTTTCGTGGAGAACCTCCAGCATGGCAGGAATCTCGCCCACCAGCTGAATCTTGTGGGTGTTGCCCTGCATGTCCTCAAGGCTCCGCTCCAGCAGCATTTTGCCGTGGTCCATGATGCCCACATGGTCGCACAGGTCCTCCAGCTCCCGAAGGTTGTGAGAGGAAATCAGCACCGTTACCTGCCGCTGTGCCACCTCGGAGAGAATCAGACTGCTGACATTGCGGCCCATCACCGGATCCAGTCCGTCCACCGGCTCGTCCAGAATCAGCACATCCGGTCGGGCGCTGAGAACCAGCTGGAATGCCGCCTGCTTCTGCATGCCCTTGGAGTAGCGGCGGATCTGTCCCTTGGCGGGGAGATTGAAAACCTGCCCCAGTCGGGCGTAAAGCTCGTGGTCGTAGTCCGGAAAAATCCGGCCGTAGAACTTGTGCATATCCTCCAGAGAGGCGGTGGGATAGTAGAAAATCTCGTCGGCAATCAGACCGATGCGGACCTTCAGGGCGGTGTTCTCCCAGATGGGCTGGTCCTCCATCAGAACCTCACCGAAATCGGGGCGGTAAACGCCGGTGAGCAGGCGAATGGCTGTGGATTTTCCGGCGCCGTTGGGACCCACCAGACCGTAGACGGAGCCTTTCGGCACGGTCATGGACAGATTATCCAGCGCCTTGAAGTTACCAAAGGTTTTGGTGACGTTTTTCATCTTAAGCATGGTGGTTATCTCCTTTCAGAATGTGGTCGGCAATCTGCTGGCGGCTGAGCCCCAACTGTGTCAGCGACAGGGTCAGCTCCTCCAGCCGGTCCAGCAGCTGGGTGGTCTGGTCGGTGGCACCCTCAGCAACGAAGCTCCCCTTCCCTGGCACGGACAGAATCCAGCCGTCGGCTTCCAGCTCCCGATAGGCCCGCTGGATGGTGTTGGGGTTGATGGACATCTCTGCCGCCAGCTCCCGAACGCTGGGCATCCGCTCTCCCTGCCGCAGGATGCCAGACCGAATCTGCTGCCGGAAACCATCGGCAATCTGGCAGTAAATCGGTCGCCGGTCCCGGTAATCCAAATGAATCATACGCATCCCTCCGTTCTAAGTGTACTAACTGTACTAGTACAGTTAGTATATACTTAAAGCTGTATTTTGTCAATACGTCCTGTCGAAACAACCGGAATCGACCGCTTAGTATGTGATGCCATCGATGGTGTGAAGAAACCATATAATCTAATGAATATATTTTGTTGCATCCTGCCATAAAATGTGATACAATAAGTTGAATTGTTATATCTATTGAGGAGAGAGATGGGATAACATGAAAAAACACATTCCTTTAGCAACACCCCATATGTCCGACGAGGGATATGAACTTGAATTCGTCCACGACGCCTTCCGGAAAAACTGGATTGCGCCTCTGGGCGAGAACGTCACCGGTCTGGAGCAGGCTCTGGGCGAATATCTGGGTACTGGGTATCCCGTTGCCCTGTCTGCCGGTACCGCGGCCATGCATCTGAGCCTGATTCTGTGCGGTGTCAAGGCGGGAGATTTGGTGTTCTGTCAGGATCTGACCTTCTGCGCTTCTGTCAACCCTGTCACCTATCTGGGTGCCCAGCCGGTATTTATCGACAGCGAGCCGGACACATGGAACATGGACCCTGCCGCGCTGGAGCGGGCCTTTGCCCTCTACGGCAAGCCGAAGGCTGTTGTGGCGGTTCATCTGTATGGTATGCCCGCGAAAATGGACGAGATTTGCGCCATTTGTGACCGAGAGGGCGTGGATCTGATCGAGGACGCGGCGGAAGCGCTGGGCAGTGAATACAAGGGTCGCAAGTGCGGCACCTTTGGAAGGTTCGGCGTGCTGTCCTTCAACGGCAACAAAATCATCACCACCTCCGGTGGCGGTATGCTGATCTGCCGTGACAAAGCCGATGCGGTTCATGCCCTGAAGCTGGCGACCCAGGCTCGGGAGCCCTTCCCCTGGTATCAGCATGAGGAAATCGGCTTCAACTACCGCATGAGCAACGTCAGCGCCGGCATCGGTCGGGGTCAGGCGAAGGTACTGCCCCAACGGGTGGACAAGAAACAGGAGATTTATCAGGGCTATGCCAAGCGGCTTGCCGGACTGCCCCTGACGCTTCAGCCTGTGACTGAGTTTGTCCGACCCAATTGCTGGCTCACATCGGCGATTCTGGACAAGGACTGCGGTGTGACCCCCGCTCAACTGCTGGATGCTCTGAAGGCTGATGACATTGAGGGTCGTCCCCTTTGGAAGCCCATGCACGCCCAGCCGGTGTTCGCGGCGGCGAAATATGTCACCGCCGGCGGTTCGTCGGTGTCGGAGGACCTGTTCGCCAGAGGTGTCTGCCTTCCCAGCGACACCCGTATCACCGATGAAGATCTGGACCGAATCTGCAACGTCATCAAGGGTTTGTTTTGACCCCAACATATAAATCAAGGGGAGTATTATGGAACGGAAAGCCGGTTTCTACGAAAAGTATTTAAAGCGGCTGCTGGATTTTCTGCTGTCGCTGACGGCGCTGTGCGTGCTGTCGCCGGTGCTGCTGGTTCTGACGGTGCTGGGCGCGATTATCATGGGCGGCAATCCCTTCTTCACCCAGCAGCGACCCGGCAGGAACGAGAAAATCTTCAAGCTGATTAAGTTCCGCACCATGACCAACCGGAAGGATTCCAGCGGCAACCTGCTCTCCGATGAGCAGCGGCTGACCGGTTACGGCAGATTTCTCCGCTCCACCTCGCTGGACGAGCTGCCGGAGCTGATCAATATTCTTCTGGGGCATATGTCCATTGTGGGCCCCCGTCCCCTGCTGGTGGCGTACCTGCCCTACTACACCGAGGAGGAAAAACACCGCCACGATGTCCGTCCGGGTCTGACCGGCTGGGCTCAGGTCAACGGCCGCAACGCCCTCAAATGGGAGGAAAAGTTCGCCTACGATTTGGAATATGTCCGCAATATCTCCTTCAAAATGGATTTGAAGGTTCTGATTCAAACCGTGGCGAAGGTGGTCAAACGGTCTGATGTGATTTCCGGCGACGAGCTGAAAAAGGTTGCCGGACGGCTGGACCATGAACGTCAGGGCAGCGGGGTGAAGTGATGGATATTACACTGCGTAGGTTTTCTGAAACAGACGTACCGCTGAAGGTTCGTTGGATTAACGACCCCCGCAACAACCGGTTTCTGCACTACGACCTGCCGCTGGTGGAGGATGCGACCCTTGCGTGGTTCCGGCGGATTCAGGATTCTGACAGCCGTCTGGATTTGACCATTGAGCTGGACGGTACGCCCGTGGGAATCATCGGTCTGCTGGGTATCGACCGGAAAAACGGCTCCGCGGAGCTGTACATCACCATCGGCGAGCCAGCGTGCAAGGGCAAGGGTATCGCCGGAAAAGCCATGGAGCAGCTGCTGCGCATGGGCTTTGGTATGGGTCTGAACCGGATTTTCCTGAAAACCGAAACGGAGAATCTGGGTGCGGTCCGTGCCTATGAGAAATTCGGCTTCGTCCGTGAGGGTTGCCTGCGTAACGAGCTGCGAACCCCCAACGGCTACGCCAGCCGCTATCTGTACGCCATCCTGAAAGAAGAATTTGAGGAACGCTATGGAACAATCGACCAAAACGCCGATTCTATATCTGGAGCAGTTTCTGGATAACCAAATATATATCATGCGTGACGATCTGCTGCCCTTCTCCTTTGGCGGCAATAAGGTCCGCAAGGCACTGCTGTTTTTCGAGGAAATCGACGCTCAGGGCTGCGATACCGTGGTCACCTACGGCAGCGGCGGCTCCAATCATTGCCGAATCGTTGCCAATATGGCGGCACAGCGGGGACTGACCTGCCATGTGATTTCCACCGAGGGGGACAGCCTTTGCGCCAACCGGCGGATGGTGGAGTCCTTCGGGGCGGTGGTTCACGGCTGTGCCGTGGAGCAGGTGGCGGCAACCATCGATCGGGTCATGGAGCAGCTGCGGCAAGCCGGCCGCAAGCCCTACTTCATCCCCGGCGGCGGTCACGGCAACACCGGCACCCGTGCCTATGACCTGGCCTACAATCAGATTTTAGAGTTCTCCGCCAAAAGCGGCGTGGAATTTGACTACATATTTTTTGCCTCCGGCACCGGAACCACCCACGCAGGACTAATCTGCGGTAAAAAGCGGGCAGGTTCTGCCCACCAGAAAATCGTGGGCATCAGCATCGCCAGACGAAATCCCCGTGGCGGTCAGGTGGTGGCGGACAGCGTGGAAAGCTACTGCGGCAGTCCTGCCGGTGAGGATCTAATCTTCGATGACAGCTTCATCTGTGGCGGCTACGGACAGTATAATCAGGAAATTGAAAACACCATCCGGCGGCTGCTCCACAGCTATGGTCTACCGCTGGATCCCACATATACCGGCAAAGCCTACCATGGCATGGAGTGCTACCTTCGCCGGAACCGGATTCGCAACCAGAATATTCTGTTTATCCATACAGGCGGCACGCCATTGTTTTACGATTGGGTGATGAAATGACGAACATTTTGATTTTGAGCTGCGGCACACGAAATAAGATTGTGCAATATTTTAAGAAGGCGCTGGAGGGACACGGCAAGGTCATTGCCGCGGACATGAGTCCCTACGCACCGGCGCTGTACGACGGGGACAGCTATTATGTGGTTCCCTGTATCACCACGCCGGAGTACATCGACAATATTCTGGAAATTTGCCAAAAAGAGCAAATCAGCGGTGTACTGTCCCTGATTGATCCGGAGCTGTCCCTGCTGGCTCAGAATCAGGAGCGGTTCGCACAAATCGGTGTGACGGTAATCGGTTCGGGCTATGAGCAGTGCGAGCGGGCGCTGGACAAGATGGAAATGTACCGCTGGCTGGTGGACCACGGCTATCCCTGCGCCGCCAGTTACACCGATACGGACAGCTTCCTTGCCGATGTGGCGGCAGGTAAAATCCATTACCCTGTGTTCGTCAAGCCCATTCAGGGAAGTGCTTCCCTGTCCATCAACCGGGCGCCGGACCGGGATACGGTGGAATTTCTGATGTCCCACCGTCAGGGCATGATGATTCAGCAATACCTGAAGGGCCAGGAAATCGGCGCGGATGTGTATGTGGATCTGATTACCGGCGAGGTGGTGTCGATTTTCACCAAGAAGAAGCTGATGATGCGCGCCGGCGAAACGGACAAGGCGGTGTCCTTCAAGGACGATGCCCTCTTCGCCCTGATTGAGCGGTTCGTCAAGGAAAGCGGCTTCCGCGGACAAATCGACATCGACCTGTTCGACATGGACGGCACCTACTACATATCCGAGGTCAACCCCCGCTTCGGCGGCGGCTACCCCCACGCCTTTGAAAGCGGCGCGGACCACATGAAGCTGATTGTGAACAACCTGCAGGGCAAAGCCAACCCTGTGGCCATCGGTGACTACGCCGACGGCATGGTGATGATGAAATACAACGAGATTTGCATGATTGGAGCGAAGGAACAATGATTGCTTTAGCACGGAAAGCCGGATTTTTCGTTCTGGACGGTCTAAAGGGCGGAACAGTCCGCAAAGCCTGCCGTGAGCTGGCGAAGTGGGACCGCACCGATGCTCAGGCACCGGAGCTGGAGGCGTACCGGAAGGAGAAACTCCGCGCTCTGATGGATCACGCCGGTAAGACCACCGCCCATTACGCCGGCGTGGAAAAGCTGGAATTTCATCAGCTTCCCATAATCAACAAGGCGATTATCAAGGACAACCAGAAGGACTTCCTGTCCTCGGTCTATGAGGGTCAACCGCTGTTCGAGATGTATACCAGCGGCTCCACCGGCACGCCCTTTGTGTCCTATCAGGACGGACGGAAGAAGAAAAAAGTCAACGCCGAATGTATTTATTACAGCCGCAAGGTGGGCTATGATGTGGGCAAGCCCCTGATTTACCTGCGTGCGGTGGTGCGTCAGGTCACCAAGAGCCGGCTGAAGCAGTTCATGCAGAACCAGCCCCTTTTCAACTGCGCCGATCTCAGCGACAGTGGTGTGGAGCAGATGCTGCGCTCCATTGCGGCGGTTCATGGAAAACCCAAGACCATGATTGCCTACGCATCTACCTACGATGCCATTGCCGACTACTGCCGCCGCCACAACACCGTTCCTAAAACCGGTCTGACCGGCCTGATCAGCGGCGCGGAGATGCTCCATGATCCCACCCGTCAGCAGCTGCGCAAGTCTTTCGGCTGCAAAATGGTCTCCCGCTACTCCAACGAGGAGAACGGCGTTCTGGGTCAGGATGACCGGCAGAACAATGTGTTCCTGATCAACGAGGCGCATTACTACATTGAGATTATGAAGATGGATCGGGACGAGCCTGCGGACCCCGGTGAAGTGGGTCGAGTGGTGGTGACGGATCTATTTAATTATGCCATGCCCATGCTCCGCTACGACACCGGCGACATCGGTGCCATTGAGCTGGTGGAGGTGGACGGCATCCGCCGTCGTGCCATTTCCCAATTTGGCGGGCGGAAAAGCGACCTGATTACCGATGCCAAGGGGAACCGGATTTCCTCCTTTACAGTGACGAACCTGCTGTGGTCCTTTACCGAGCTGAAGCAGTTCCAGTTCGTCCAGTTAGCTAAGGGAGAGTACCAAATTTTAGTAAATCCTGCTGGCGAATTCACGGCGGAAAAGGATTTGAAGGATGCGCTTCTGAAGCTATTGGGTGAGGGCGCCAAATTGGAGGTCGTGTATGTATCCGAGATTCCGGTGCTGCACTCCGGCAAGCGTCAGCATATCGTCAACAAAATGCAAGAGGTTAAGGCATGAAAAAAATTTGCTTTATTACGACAGTCCACGGCACTCTGCAAGGTTTTATTATTCCGTTTGCGGAGTATCTGCACAGCATGACGGACTGGGAGATTCACTTTGTCTGTAATCCCAATGAGGAATTTGCTGAAATGTTGCCGGACTACATCCACTACCATCCCATCCCCATGAAGCGTGGCGCCAGTCTGGACGGTCTGGTGGTCATTCCCAAGATGGTCCGGCTGTTCAAGAAGGAAAAGTTCGATTTTGTCCAGTATTCTACACCAAACGCCTCTTTTTACGCATCGATTGCAGCGAAACTTGCCAAAATCCCGGTGCGGCTGTACTGCCAGTGGGGCATGGTATTTGTGAGCATGAAGGGCTGGAAGCGGTGGCTGTTCCGGTGTACGGAACGAATGATTTGCAAGCGCTCCACACGGATAGAGCCGGATAGCTTCGGCAATCTGGAATTCGGTCGTCAGCAAAAGCTTTATCCCCCTCACAAGAGTGCCGTAATCTGGAACGGCAGTACCAGCGGTATCAATTTTGATACTTACGACATCACCAGAAAAAGCCAGTGGCGCAGCGAGGTCCGCAGCCAGCACAATCTGTCGGAGGATATGGTGGTGTTCGGCTTTGTGGGACGCATCACCGGCGACAAGGGCATCAACGAGTTGTTCCGTGCTTTCCGGCAAATCAAGGACCGGATGCCCAACGCACGGCTCATGCTCACCGGAAGAATCGAAAAAAGAGCGACTCTGGAGGAGGATTTGCTCCAGTGGGCTCAAAATGACCCTCAGGTTCTGTTCACCGGCGGTCAGAGAAACATTCAGCGATATTATTCCGCCATGGATGTGTTTGTTCTGCCCAGTTACCGTGAAGGCTTCGGCAGCGTCATTATCGAAGCCGAGGCTATGGAGGTGCCGATAATATCCACGGATATTCCCGGTCCCCGTGAGGCCATGTGCCGTGACCTGACCGGTCTGATGATACCCAGACAGGATGCGCAGGCGCTGGCGGATGCCATGTACCGCCTGTACGGCGATAAAGCCCTTCGGGAGCAGCTCGGAAAGGCCGGACGGGTCTATGTTGCGGAGCGGTTCGACCAGGAAACCCTGTTCCGGCACATTCTGGAGGTCCGCAAGCAGATGCTCGGTGTATCGGAGTAAGGTACTATGAATAAGAAAATTTCTGTGCTGATGGGCATTTACAACTGCGCCCCTACGCTGGAGGAAGCGGTGGAGTCCATTCTGGCACAAACCTACCCCGACTGGGAGCTGATTCTCTGCGACGACGGCTCCTGCGACGATACTTATGCCATCGCCGACCGCTACCGCAGCCGGTATCCGGATAAAATTATCCTGCTGCGCAACGAGAAGAATATGGGCCTGAACCATACCCTCAACCGTTGCATTCAGGCGGCCACCGGCGAGTACATGGCGCGGATGGACGGCGACGATATTTCCGTGCCGGACCGGTTCCAAAAGGAAATCGAATTTCTGGAGAGCCATCCGCAGTTCGCGCTGGTCAGCTGTCCCATGATTTATTTTGACGAAAACGGCGATTTCCGTACCGGACAATGCCGTTTTCCGGAACCGTCGCCGGAACGGCTGGTCTATGGTACCATCCACTGCCATGCTCCCTGCATGATTCGCAGCGAGGTTATGCGTCAGGTGGGTGGTTACACTGTGGACAAGCGGCTGCTTCGGGTGGAGGACTGGCATCTGTGGCTGAAAATCTACGCCGCGGGACATCGGGGCTACAATCTGGATATACCTCTGTACAAGATGCGGGATGACCGGAATGCGGCAAGCCGCCGGAAGTTCCGTTACCGGTTCAACGAGGCCTATGTATCCCGGCTGGCGGTGCGCAAGCTGAAGCTGCCGGTCTGGAAATATGTCTATTCTCTGCGTCCCATCATTGTGGGACTGCTGCCTATGCCGCTTTATAACCACCTGCACCGCAAAAACCGCTGATAAAACGGGCGCTAAAAGAAATATATCCAACCCATTTGCACCTCATTCTTACCGTGGCGTGGGATTACGCCGACCTTTCCGGAGGAAACTATGGAACTGATTACGACTACCGCGATTATTGTCTTTATTTTTATTGGTATCATGCTGCTGACGAAGAGGCCACTGTCAGAGCCTGACGGGCTGACCGGCAGCAAGTGGCAGTACTCCAACTGGCTGTTTTATGGAGCGTCTGCTGTTATGCTGTATGTGGCCTGCTTCCGTAATGGCTTTGTGGATACCGGTACTTATAAGCATATCTATACAATGGTAGGTTCGGATTGGGAGAATGTGGATATCCCGGGATTGGACCATATGGAGCGCCCCTTCCTGATGTTCATGGTGCTGCTGAACCATATCAGCCCGGATCCAAACTTCTTCGTTTTTGTCACATCCCTGATTACGATAGGCATCAACCTGTACACAATCAAGAAATACGCCTACAATCTGCCGTTTTCGCTGTTCCTGTTTTTTACAACCTCTTACATGGGACAGCTCAATGGTATTCGTCAGGTCATGGCCGCTGCTATTTTGCAGCTGTCGATTATCTGGCTGATTGAACGCAAGCCTGTTCCGTATATCATTCTGGTGCTTCTGCTGAGCAATTTCCATGCTTCCATTCTGATTATGATTCCGTTGTATTTTGTAATATGCGGAAGGCGTATGAACTGGGGTATCCTGCTGTTCATACTGGCAATTGGTGCCTGCTTCCTGGCGCCGAATGTTGCCAACCGGATTATGGGCGAGCTGCTGGAGGATTCGGTTTATCTGGAATATCTGGATAACGAAATGAAAATGGGTGGAATGCGGCTGCTGGTAGCGGCCTGTCCGCTGGTGTTTACGGTATTATTCCGGTTCATGACTCCTGAGGAAGAGGGAACGAATCATCGTCTTCTGGATATTCTGATCAACGCCCATATCGTCAACGTCGGCTTCACCGCACTGGGAATGAGAATGGTTTACTTCGCCAGAATCAGTATGTACATCAGCTACGCCATGCCGCTGCTGTTACCCAGAACCATTGAGGAATGTTTCGATGACTGGTCCAAACGCATCGTGACGATTATTGCCACGGCAGCTTATTTGTTCTTCTTTTTGTATCAATGCAATGTCTACAATTCGCAGGGATACTTCCATGATTTCTATTTGATTTTCTAATCACTATGAAAAAAATACTGTTTTTGATTCATGATCTGGGACCGGGCGGCGCGGAAAAAGTTCTGGTAAATCTGGTCAACCACATGGATCGGGAAAAATTTGATATTACGGTGATGTCGCTGTTTGATGTGGGTGTCAACCGTCAGTATCTGGCGGAGCATATCCACTACCGTTACTGCTTCAAAAAGATGGTGCGGGGCAATTCACACCTGATGAAGCTGCTGACTCCGGCGCAGCTTCACCGCTGGCTGATTAAGGACCGCTACGACATCGAAGTGGCCTATCTGGAGGGTCCCTCCACCCGAATCATCAGCGGCTGCCCTCATGGACAAACCCGTCTGTACAGCTGGGTCCATTGTCTGCCCACCCGTCATAATGTGACGCTGGGCTACCGCGGCTATGCAGAAGCGCTGCGCTGCTACCGCCGGTTTGATAAGGTGATTTGCGTATCCGAAACCGCCCGTGAAGGATTCGCCCGTGTGTTTCCCCGGATTACCGCCACAGGCGTTCTGTATAACACCAACGACAGCTGCCGGATTCGCCAGTTGGCACAGGAACCGGTGGAGATTCCTCCTGCACAGGGGGTTCGCCTTGTGGCGGCAGGCCGGCTGACAGAAGTGAAGGCCTTCGACCGGCTGATTCGGATTCATGCCCGATTGCGCAGCGAAGGCTATCCGGTTCAGACCCTGATTCTGGGTACCGGTGCGCTGGAGCAGGATTTGAAAAAACAGGCAGCGCAGCTGGGGGTTGCGGATACGGTGATTTTTGCCGGCTACCAGACCAATCCCTACGCCTATGTGGCGAAAAGCGATTTGTTTGTGTGCTGCAGTCTGTCTGAGGGCTTCTCCACCGCCGCCACCGAGGCGCTGATTGTGGGGACGCCGGTATGCACCGTGGAGGTGTCCGGCATGAGAGAGATGCTGGGCGACAACCGGTTCGGCATCGTCACGGAAAACAGCGAGCAAGCCCTTTATGAGGGACTGAGGAAGCTGCTGGATGACCCTGTCCTGCTGCAGCACTATAAGAAAAAAGCCGCTGAGCGCGGTATGGATTTCAATACGGAAAACACCGTCACCGCGGTGGAACGGATGCTGGAAGGAATGTGAGGTGGGGTTCATGACCGTTTCGGTGATTGTTCCCGCATACAACATAGAAAAGGAACTGCCCCGCTGTCTGGACAGCCTGCTGGATCAGAGCTGGACGGCTATGGAAATCGTGGTGGTCAATGACGGGTCTTCGGACGGCACCGGCAAGGTTATCGACACCTACGCGCGCAAAGACGCCCGTGTTATTCCCGTTCACAAGGAGAACGGCGGTGTGACCTCAGCCCGTCTGGCCGGCATCGAAGCTGCTACCGGTGAGCTGATTGGCTTTGTGGACGGCGATGATGAAGTGGAGCCCGGCATGTATGAGATGCTGGTTCGGGAAATGACGGAGCAGCAGGCGGATATTGCCCATTGTGGCTACCGCTTTGTTTTCGCGGACGGACGGACAAGGTTGTTCCATGGCACCGGTCAGCGGACGGTCATGGATCGGGAAACCGGGCTTCGGGAGCTGATTACCGGCGTGCGGGTGGAGCCCACACTCTGCACCAAGCTCTACCGTCAGGAGCTGCTGCGCTCTGCGCTGAGCAGCTGCCCCATGGATACCTCAATTAAAAATTATGAAGACCTTCTGATGAACTTCTGGCTGTTTTCCAAGGCGGAGCGGTCGGTGTTTTACGATGTATGCCCGTATCATTATCTGATGCGTTCCGTTTCTGCCTCCCGTGCGGGGCTGAGCCGGAACCGGGTTTTCGACCCTCTGAAGGTAAAACGCATAGTCCGTGACTATGCGCCGGAATCCTTGCGTGCTGACGCAATCCGCTCCTATGTGGGGCTATGCATGGACACCTACAATCTGATTCTGACCCAAAAGGTCAGCAAAACCGATCGCAAGGAGATTCGCACCATGATTGCCGCTGAGAAGAGCGCCTTTTCTCTTCTGAGCCGCAAACGGCGGTTAATGGGCAATTTGATCCTCTACGCCGGAGGACTGTATGCCGCTGTGTACCGACTGTATAAATTAATCCGGCCCCACAGCATCTACCAGTGAGGAGGAAGCTATGGTCAGCATAATCGTGCCCATATATCGGGTGGAGGCCTATCTGGATAAATGCGTCCGTTCCATTGTGGAGCAGACCCATGACGCGCTGGAAATCATCCTTGTGGATGACGGATCGCCAGACCAATGTGGTGCAATGTGTGACGCATGGGCGAAACGGGACAGTCGAATCCGGGTGGTCCACAAGGAAAACGGTGGTCTGTCCGATGCCCGCAATGCCGGTCTGGCAATTGCCACCGGTGATGTGATTGGTTTTGTGGACAGCGACGACTGGATCGAGCCACAGCATATTCAATCTCTATATGAGCTGATAGAAGGGACAGATAGAACAGTTGCGGTTTGCGATGTAAAGAGAGTGGATGAAAGCGGAAGACAGATAACAGTTTTCAAGAAGAACGAAGTTCCGCATTGTGTAATGGAAGCTACGTTTGGATATGTTTGGAATAAGCTTTATCCGGCTGCTTTGATACGCGGCGAACCCTTTTTACCTGTGAAATATGCAGAAGACATGCTTTATAATATGAGGATATTCAAAAAAAATCCTCAGTATATGCATTCGAAGAGGGCAACGTATGTATATTTGCTCCGAGGAAACAGTCTGCTAACGAGGGAAATCAGCCAGAGTAGTCTAAGTGACTTCATCGTTTTCGCAGAAAACTTCTGGTGCCAATTGTGTGAAGTTTTTGAAGGTAATGAACAGCGACGGGAAGTATAT
>JAZSEN010000037.1:0-7734 GCA_045531675.1 Faecousia sp. | reverse complement strand
TTTTGAGATGTTGCAAACTGTGCTGAAAACGTACCTGTTTGCATAGTATTAACAGCTCAGAAGTTGCGACCTTTCGGGAGGGTCAAGACCCTCCCCTACAAAAGGTGCGGTTGTAATCGGAACGCTAAACAATCATTTATCTTCTCAACTGGGGCTATTATACACCCTTTCGTGTCATCATGCAAGAAACTTTATCATCTGTCTGCATTCGACAGGATAATTTCTTCTTTCATGATACCATTTGAGCATGACATTTCGGAAAGGCGTGGTACATATGATAATGTCCATTGGCAGTTACGTCCGGCGGGGACAGCGGATTTTGCGGCGGCTGGTCTGGGATCCCCGATTGCGACGACTGTTCAAGGCGATGGGGTTGATTCTTTGCGGCATGATACTCAGCGCGGCAAGTCTGGGCAACTTCCCGTTACCTCTGCCCCTGAGTCTGCTTTGCACAGGAATCGGTGGATGGCCCTCTTTGTTGATTGGCTTGGGCGGCGGAGTGGGCTACTATCTGTTCTGGGGCAGCGCGGGGATGCAGGGCATGGTGTGGAGCGGTGCCGGATTGGTAATTTCTCTGGCGCTGGGGGGACGGAAGCTGTCAAAACGATATCCGCTGCTAATGCCGGCGCTGGGAGCCTTGAGTGTGGCGGTCAGCGGTTTGATGTTTATCAGTCTGCATGGGGAAAGCGCCCCTTTTACATTGTATTTTCTGCGGATAGCCCTTGCTTTTGGCGCCGGTGTAGTTTTTTCTATTGTGCTGGAGCGGCGCGACCCTGTGATGGATTGGATTGCCGGAGCGCTGGCGGTGATGGCGCTGGCACAGGCATCGCCTTTTCCTGATTTTAATCTTGGCTTTACGGCGGTGGGCGCATTGGGAGCGGTTGCGCCTTTTCCGGCGGCGGCACTGGCAGGAATGGCGCTGGATTTAAGCCAGGTCACCGTTACGCCGATGACAGCGGTGTTGTGTCTGACCTTCCTGATTCGGCTGGTGCCAAGGATTCCGAGATGGGTACCTCACATTGCGCCGGCGCTGGTGTATCTTCCGGTGGCGACGCTCTGCGGCGGAGTGTCAGCCGGCGGGGTTGTGATGCTGGTGATTGGCGGTGGCTTGGGGGTCCTGCTGCCACCCCGGACACCCCTCGACCGCCGTCGGGGTGAGACCGGCATGGCACAGGTTCGGCTGGAGCTGACAGCCGCTGTTCTTGCTCAGGGGGAACAGCTTTTGCTGGAAACACCGGAATATCCCATCGACGAAGCGGCAATCATTGCCCGGGCCTCGGAGCGGGCCTGCGCCAGCTGCCCCTGTCGGAACAACTGTCGGGAAATCACCGCCGCTGAGCGGTTGCCTACGTCGTTGCTGCACCGTCCGCTGCTGGGAAGTGACGATTTGAAATTTACCTGCCGCAAACCCGGCAGGATGCTGCTGGAGGTTCGGCGCAGTCAGGATCAGTACCGTGCCATCCGGGCGGATCGGGACCGGCAGCGGGAGTATCGCAGCGCCGTAATTCAGCAGTACCGGTTTCTGTCGGAATACCTGATGGAGTTGTCGGATCAGCTGCCCCGCCGGAGAGAGCGGCTGGTACAGCGGTACGATGTGGGCGTGGAGGTGCGCAGCGCCGGTTTGGAGAGCGCCAACGGCGACCGGTGCCTGTGGTTTGCCGGAACGGAGCTGAACTACTATGTGGTGCTGTGTGACGGCATGGGTACCGGCTCCGGTGCGGCGGAGGAGGGACGGATTGCCGGCAATATGCTGCGCAAGCTGCTGTGCGGCGGATTTCCGCCGGAGTACGCTCTGCGGACGCTGAACAGCATGTGCGTTCTGCGTGGTCGGGCAGGAGCGGTGACGGTGGATCTGGCGCAAATCGACCTTGGCAACGGTCGGGTGGCGCTGTACAAGTGGGGAGCAGCGCCGTCCTACCTGCTGAGCGCCCTGGGATATGAAAAAATCGGGACAGCCAGCCCACCGCCGGGTCTGTCTGTGACAGACGTACGGGAGACGGTGGACAAGCTGTCCCTGCGTCGGGGAGAGACGCTGGTATTGCTGAGCGACGGCGTAGACGGAGAGGCTGCCATGCGCCGTGCGGCGGAGCTGACCGACGAGGACCTTGGGGAGACGGTCACCCGGGTCATGCGTTACGGCAGAGGGGACAATTCCGACGACGCAACTGCCGCGGTGATACGCCTGTATCCTGCTGCCTTGTCGACATAATAACATTTCCATAACGAGAAATGTGTCGAAACACAAGATGTGGGATAAAGAAATGTAGGAATGCTACCATATTTAGGCGGCAACTGTCACATTCCGTTGTATTTGCCCGTTATGTAAAGGATAAATTAACATCCAATTCCAATCCGCAGTTCTTTGGGACTGCGGATTTTTTGCTATTATAAAAAATACCAGTTGAGGTTACGGCAGAAATCTGTTATAATGGTATCAACTATACGATGATTAGGAGTGAAGCACATGAATGAGAATCGCCGGCGGAATCGTCCTCAGGAACTGCCTGAGGAGATTGAGGGTCAGCTGGAGGGACGCAATGCCCTGACCGAGGCGCTGCGCAGCGGACGTACCATTGATAAGGTGTTTATCGCTGCGGGAGATACGGACCGTGGTCTGCAGCGACTGGCGGCACAGGCCAAGGAAGCCGGTGCTGTGGTGGTGCCGGTGGATCGCCGGAAGCTGGATGCCATGAGCGTCACTCATGCCCATCAGGGTGTGATTTGTCTGGCGGCGGCTCACGAATATGCCACCATCGACGATATCTTTGAGGAAGCGGAGTCTCGTGGAGAGAAACCGCTGATTGTGATTTGCGACGAACTGACGGATCCCCACAATCTGGGCGCGATTCTCCGTTCTGCCGAGTGCGCCGGCGCCCATGGTGTAATTATCCCCAAGCGCCGCAGTGTAGGTCTGACCGCTGTTGTGGCCAAGGCCTCTGCCGGTGCGGTGGAGTACATGAAGGTGGCTCGTGTGACCAACATCACTGCTGCCATCGAGGAGCTGAAAAAGCGGGGCGTTTGGGTGTTCGGCACGGCCGCGGAGGGGTCCATCCCCATGTATCAGGCGGATTTGAAGGATGCCTCTGCCATCGTCATCGGCAACGAGGGCGACGGTATGAGCCAGCTGGTCCGCAAAAGCTGCGACGTGATGGTCCACATTCCTATGAAGGGAAGGATTTCCTCTCTGAATGCTTCCGCTGCCGCGTCGATTCTTCTGTATGAGGCGGTGCGCCAGCGACTGGGAGGGTAACATGGAGCATAACGACGAGCTTGGTTTTGATTTAGAGGACATTCTGCATGAATTCTCCGAACATCCGGAAACCTATCCGGAGCCGAAACCCGAGCCGGTGGGCGGAGATACCATTCGTCTGAATCAGGTACGGCAGGCGGTAAAGGCGGCCGCGCCGGATATGGACGATACCGTGCCTTTCAAGCCTGTTGGCGGCGCAATGCCCATCGTGGAGCCGGATCCTCCGGTGACGGAGGTTAAGCCTGAGGTGGAGCCCTTCTCGGAGGAATGGGAGCCGGAATACGAGGAGCCTATGGGGGAATATACCATCCCCGAGCCGATTATTTTCCGTCCCAAGTCCCGGCTGAAGGAGTTGCGCGCCAAGCTGGTTGCAGGTCCTGAAAAAATGTATTACAGTCTGGAAAAGCAGGGTCTGGGACGACTCCAGATTTCCATGTTGCTGTGTTTCCTGATTTTTCTGTTCTGTGCCGGATTTACGGTGCTGTACGCATGGGGCATCGTTTCCCCTGACCGCCTGCGGATGCTGATTTTTGCCCAGTTTCTGGGGATGCTGATGTCCGCGCTGCTGGGCTCCAACCGGCTCATGGAGGGATTGGGTGATCTTTTACGGCTCCGCTTTACGGTAAATACCTTACTGGTATTTACCTTTGCGGTGTGCTGTGTGGATGCGGTGCTGTGCCTGCAGCAGGCACGGATTCCCGTCAGTGCCGCTTTCAGCCTGGAGATGACTGTGGCAATGTGGTCCGCCTATAACCGCCGCAGCACCCTGATTGGCGAGATGGATACACTCCGCCGGGCTACCACATTGGACAGCATTGCCGCTGTTCCGCAGTGGCATCAGGAGCGCACCGGCTTCCTTGAAGGTCGCGGCGAGGTGGAGCATTACATGGATAACTACGCCGAGCCCTCCAAGCCCGAAAAGGTTTTGGATGGCTATGCTCTGTCGGTGCTGCTGGTCGGCCTGATTGTGGGCATCATGGGCGGCATTCGTCACGGTTTCAGCGCGGGTATTCAGGTCTGCGTTGGTGCGTTGCTGATGGGTATGCCTGCCACGGCGCTGCTGGTCAATGCCCGCCCCAAGGCGATTCTGGAGAAGCGGCTTCACAAGCTGGGCACGGTTCTGTGCGGCTGGAAGGGCGTTAAAGCGGCAGCCGGTCCTGCGGCCTATCCCCTGAAGGATACGGATTTTTTCCCTGTGGGCGCAGTAAAGCTTAATGGCGTAAAATTCTATGGCGACCGTGATACGGATGAGGTGGTCGCGTTCGCAACGGCACTGATCAGCGCCAACGGCGGCACATTGGTGGAATTGTTCAACCGGCTGCTGGAGAGCCGCTCCGGATACCGGTATCCGGTGGAAAACCTGAACTGCTACGGCAACGGCGGCATCGGCGGCGAAATCGAAGGCGAAGCCGTGCTGGTTGGTACCCTGCACTTTATGCAGGAAATGGGCGTATTCATGGACGAAGGCACCCACATTGACCGGGCGGTGTACTGCGCCATCGACGGAGAGCTTTGCGGTGTGTTTGCCGTGACCTACGGCAAGTCCAAATCCTCTGCCACCGGTGTCCGTACGCTTTGTGGCAGCAGCGGCTTGATTCCTGTGGCGATTTGCGAGGATTTTATGCTCACAGAGGAGTTTGTTCAGGGTCGATTCAGTGTGAATACCCGCCGGATGGCCTTCCCTAAGCGGGAAGTCCGGCAGGAACTGGCGAAGTCTGAGCTGACCGGCGAGGAAACGGTGGTAGCACTTACCACCAAGGGAGGCCTTGCCTCCAGAGCCTTCGCTGTCACCGGAGCCAGAGCCTTGAGAAGCGCCATGAAAACCGGTGTGACAATCCATATGATTGGCGGTATTCTGGGTATGCTGATTGTGGCGGCGCTGGCATGGGTCGGCGGCGGTGACATTCTGACACCCGCCAACGTGCTGCTGTACGAACTGGTGTGGATGATTCCCGGACTTCTGGTCACCGAGTGGACCAGAACGATATAATGATGAAAGACCGGAGCCTTCATGCTCCGGTCTTTTCGGACTGACGGTGTGAGGATAAACGATTATTGATATCATCAATGAATTCAGCTATATTTCAGGGTTTTGTGATAAGATATAGTCAAGAAACTATGTCGGAGGATATACACATGAAAATTTTGCTGATTGAAGATGAAAAACTGCTGGCGGATTCTCTCAAAACCCTGCTGACTTCCAAGGGCTTTCAGGTAGAAACGGTCTATGATGGCGAGAGCGGCGCGGAATACGCGGAGCTGGGGATTTATGATTTGCTGATACTGGATGTCATGATGCCCGGGCTGAATGGTTTCGAGGTTGCCCGGCGTGTGCGAGCCAACCGCTGTGCTGTCCCCATTCTCATGCTGACTGCCCGTTCGGAACTGTCGGACCGGATTGAGGGGCTCAATGCCGGTGCGGACTATTATTTGACCAAGCCTTTCGATACCCGTGAGCTGCTGGCGTGTATCAATGCCCTGCTGCGCCGTCAAGGCGCGCAGGTGGATACCTTGCAGTACGGCGACACGGAGTTGGATTTGGGTACCTGTATTCTGCGCTGCGGTGAGAATTCTGTGCGGCTCTCGGCCAGAGAGTTCGACGTGATGCGGGCGCTGCTGCAGGCAGGAGAGCGGATTACCTCTAAGGAAACACTGCTGGCGAGGGTCTGGGGCTACGACTCCAATGCCGTAGACAACCATGTGGAGGTCTACATCGCTTTTTTGCGGCGGAAACTGTCGGCTATTGGTTCCGGAGTTACCATTGAAACACAACGCCGGAGAGGATACTACCTTGCAGGAGGAAAGAAATGATTCATCGACTTCGTCGTAAGCTGATTGCAATTACGGCTGTACTGCTGACGGCAATGCTGCTGGTGATTTTGATATGCCTTTACCAGGTGACTAGCGCCGGTCTGCGTGAAGACAGCGTGGCGCAGCTTCAATCGGCGGAGGACGAGTTGATGGAACATATGCGCCCCGGAGAGCCTACGCGACCGGTGCGGAATCACTGCTTTGTTCTGGAGCTGAGACCGGATGGCACATTTGTCGCCGTCGGCAGCAGTATGTTCGATTTGTCGGATAAAGAGGAATTGCTGGCACTATTGGAAAAGGCAAACGCAACAGGTCAGCACACCGGTGTCCTGAAGGACGCACAGCTTCGTTTTTTGGAGCTGGACCGGAATCGTTATGCCTTTATGGACATATCAGCCGAGAAAGAAACCTTATACCGGCTGAACGTTACCTGTTTGACGATATTCATTATTGGGACACTGGGGTTTATCGGTGTCAGTGTGCTGCTTGCCCGATGGGCGGTTCGACCGGTGGAGCAGGCGTGGAATCAGCAGCGCCAGTTTGTGGCGGACGCATCTCATGAGTTGAAAACGCCCCTGACGGTGATTCTCACCAATGCGGAGCTTCTGAATGCCCCGGAGTACGACGCTCAAAGCAAAGAGCGTTTTTCGGAGAATATTCTCACCATGTCTCGCCAGATGCGGGGATTGGTGGAGGAACTGCTGGATCAGGCGCGGGTGGATAATGGAGGTATACCGACGCAGGCACCCTTGAATTTCAGCAAGCTGGTGGAGGAGGCAATTCTGCCTTTTGAACCGGTGTATTTTGAAGCCGGAAAGTTTCTGGAAAGCCACATCCAGCCGGACCTGACGGTTGCTGGAAGCGCGGAGCATTTGCGCCGGGTGGTTGAAATTCTTCTGGATAACGGCTGCAAATACAGCACCACCCTCAGTCCTGTGGCCATTCGCCTGACCAAACAGGGCAGAACCTGTTTGCTTAGTGTTACCAGTCCGGGCGTTCCGCTTACGGAGGAGCAATGTCAGGATATTTTCAAGCGGTTTTACCGGGCGGACCCTGCCCGCGCAATGAACCGCAGTTATGGCTTGGGGCTGCCCATTGCGGAGAGAATTGTTGAGCAGCACAGAGGGAAAATCTGGGCGCAAAGCCACGACCGCTGGAATACCTTCTTTGTGTCCCTGCCATTGACCTGAGAACTGTGATTCAATTATCGTTTAGCGGTCTAATCCAGCACAAATCTTGCCCATAACAATCCCCCTGATGTAATTAGGTTCTATGTCAATAGTTGGGGTAGAGCCAAACTGAATAAGACGACACCCCCTCTCCAAGCCGGAGAGGGGGTGTTTCGTGCGTTTGCTTCATTGCCAATTCAGTGCCAAAAGCGGTAATAAAACGGCGTTATTTCAAAGAATTAAATATTAACGTTAATAATTATTTATTTGCAAATAAATTCGAAGCGTTCGGAAAACGTGGAGAAATGCTGTGAAAGTCAAAGAAAAAAGTTCCGATACGGAAGTACCGGAACTTTCTTTTCATGGTGACCCGTACGGGAATCGAACCCATGTTACCGCCGTGAAAGGGCGGTGTCTTAACCGCTTGACCAACGGGCCTGGTAGCGGCAATCTGATTCGAACAGATGACATACCGGGTATGAACCGGCTACTCTACCAACTGAG
>JAZSEN010000009.1:0-23538 GCA_045531675.1 Faecousia sp. | reverse complement strand
GTTGGTGCTGGAATTGTAGTTCAGGTAAGAGCCATCCACACTTAAGGCATAGCCGCCACTGATATTCTCGATGGTCCATACAGGCAGGCTTTCGCCGGTGACAATGCGATTGGAAACGGAAACATCCACGCTGGCGAACTTACCACTGCTGAGCGTAGTTCCCATAGCCTTGTAGCTGCCGTCCACCAGAGCCACGATGACATACTTGCCATCGGTGATGCCGGAAATATCCGTCACCAGCACAAAGCCGGTATCAGTTACTACGTAGTTGGGATCCAGTACACCGCATACAGTACAGGTACCACCGGAATAGCTATGACCGGCAGCATTGGTGTAATCCCAAACCTTAATATTGCCGCAATTGGCACAGGTATAGGTGGTATATCCCTGCTCGGTACAGGTAGGCGCAGTAACCACACTGGTGGAATAATTATGACCAATGGGGTTCACCGCATCCGTATTAAAACTGTAAGATCCGCAATTTTCACAGCGGTGTCTGGTGTAACCGTTGTTCTCACAGGTAGGAGGCACCACCTCATCCACATAGCTGTGACCGGTAGCGGCGATTTCCTCGGTATACACATCACCGCACTTGCTGCAGGTGTAGGTTTTCACACCGGCAGTTGTACAGGTAGCCGCAATGGTAACCTCAGAGGAGTAGCTGTGGGAACAGTTAGGATCGGACTTACCGCAAACCTCGCACACACCGTTGGAATAGCTATGACCGGCAACCGGAATCACCTCAGTATAGCTGTCCTCACATGCAGAGCAAGTGTAAGTCTTGACACCGGTCTTGGTGCAGGTAGCAGCGGTCGTGACCTTGGAAGAATAACTGTGGCCGGTGGCTCCAATGACCAGACTGTACTGGTCGCCACACTTGCTGCAAGTGTAAGTCTCAAGACCGGACTCCAGACAGGTCGCCTGCTCTACCTTAACGTTGTAGTCGTGCTCACATTCCGAAGAAACGGTGTAGTAGCTGAGAATCAGGCTACCGTCCTCATTTTCAATCAGGCTGAAGTGGATCTCCACATTGCCAGGAACGTACATCTTTTCTGTGCCACCCTCAAATAGATTGCAGCTGGTGGAGGTGCAGTAGGACTCCGCCATATACCAGTTGGCATTGCCCGCGCTCTTGAGGAAAACATAGCTGTCCTGTGTAAAAGTGACCACAAGCTTATCATCGACGAATTTGTATTCGCCCATGTTTTCATAGTCCTCTTCACAGCCGTAGTTGGCACCATTGATAAAGCCAACCAGATAATACTCGCTAACCTTAACAACGTGGGTACTCCACCATCCGTTGCCGTTGTCCCATGCGCCCTCATCGACCGTGTAGCAGTTGGATCCGTCGGTGGGGATAGACAGGTCAGCAGTCTGGTTCCACTTATTGTCCCAGTTGTTAGACTTGGAATCGGGATTCATTCTGCAGAAGATGACAGAATTCACCCCCGAAGGGACTGCGGCTTCATAAACGCCATCGCCGTCGGCGTCTGTGCAGTCCACCCAGCTATCCACGCCTTCGGCGTAGAAGTACGCAGCGAAACGGGCATTATCGCCAAGCCAGTTGCTGCTGGGTTTCAAGTACAGCACGTCGGGAGTAGACGCGGCAAAAACAGCCGCAGGTACCATGCTGATAATCATGCAAATGACCAACAGGGTACTCATGATTTTGCTGAATCTTGTTTCCATGTTTTGCCTCCTAAAAATAGATTTGGGGTATCTAATCCGCACAGAATCCCCCATGCTAATAGAAATATATTAACACAATCATTTCAAAAAGTCCAGATAACGCAGGTAAATATCCTTAATATTTTAATAAATAAAAGCAAAAACCGCTCCGATAAACGGAGCGGTTTTGTGAGCATAAATCAAGAGGGAATATTAGTAGAACTTTCTCTTGTTCTTACGGGCAGCTTCAGACTTCTGCTTACGCTTCAGGCTGGGGCTGACGTAATGCTCGCGCTTCTTAACTTCGGCAATAACGCCCTCCTTGGCGCAGCTCCGCTTGAAGCGGCGCAGAGCGCTCTCCAGAGATTCGTTTTCCTTAACGCGAATTTCAGACATTGTTTTCCCTCCCTCCATTGGCATCCGGCTAGGTTCCAGGATGCTTTCAGGACCATATCGGCTTGACTATTATACGCATTTCTTCGGCAATTGTCAAGCATGAATTCATTATTTTCGCTAATTTTTAGTAAAAAATCACTTAACAATCAGGTTGACCAGCTTATTCTTAACCACAATGGTCTTAACGATGGAGCCGCCGTTCTTCTCAAGGAAGCGTGCAATCTTCTCATCAGCGAGCACATTGTTAATTACGGTGTCGTTGTCCAGATCTGCATCCATGACCACAGTACCACGCATCTTGCCGTTGACCTGCACCGCCATGGTGACCTCAGCATCCTTGCACTTATCCTCGGAGTAAGTGGGCCAGCTCTCATAGGCGATGGTGTTTTCGTGGCCCATAATCTGCCAGATTTCCTCACCCACATGGGGGGTAATGCAGGAAATCATCTTGATAAAGCCCTCGGCATACTCTCTGGGGCAGGTACCGTTTTTGTAGACCTCATTGACGAATACCATCATCTGTGCGATGGCGGTGTTGAAGCCCAGCTGCTCAAAATCAGAAGTGACCTTCTTGACAGTCTGGTGGTAAACCTTAGTCAGTTTGCCGTCATCGGTATCGGTGATGTTGGCACTCTCGGTGAAGAAGTTCCACACGCGGTTGATAAACTTCTTTGCACCGGCAACAGCAGTGGTGCTCCAAGGCTTGGACACCTCCAGCGGACCCATGAACATCTCGTACAGACGCAGCGTATCCGCGCCATACTCACGAACCACATCGCTGGGATTGACCACAAATTCCGGGAACCGCTTACCCATCTTGATACCGTTCTCACCCAGAATCATGCCCTGATGGACCAGCTTCTTGAAGGGTTCCTTCACAGGGCACAGGCCCTGATCATATAGGAAGCGGTTCCAGATACGGGAGTAAATCAGGTGACCCACCGCATGCTCCGGACCACCCACATAGAGGTCAACAGGCATCCAATGCTTCAGCAGCTCGGGATCACAGAAGGTTTTGTCATTCTTGGGATCGATGTAACGCATGAAGTACCAGGAAGAGCCGGCAGATCCGGGCATGGTAGAGGTTTCGCGGATGCCCTTAATGCCGTTGCTGTCATACTGCTTCCATTCGGTGGCATTCTCCAAAGGAGCCTTGCCGCCCCGACCCTTGTAGTCCTCCAGTTCCGGCAGAATCAGAGGCAACTCCTCATCGGGCAGGAACACAGTCTCGCCGTCCTCAGTGTACACACAGGGAACCGGCTCGCCCCAGTATCTCTGGCGGGCAAAAATCCACTCACGGAAGTGATAGTTATTCTTTCTTCTGGCAACACCGGCCTTCTCCAGCTTGCAGGTGATGGCCTCCTTGGCCTCCTCCACCGTCAGACCGGTAAACTCCTCGGAATTCATCAGCTTGCAGCCCTTGCCCAGATAATCCTGCTTTTCAAAGGCGCACTCCGAAACATCCCGACCCTCGATGACCTGAATCATGGGGATGCCATGAACCTGTGCATACTCGAAGTCGCGCTGATCGTGGCTGGGAACCGCCATGACGGCACCGGTACCATAGCTTGCAAGCACGAAGTCACCAATGAACACAGGCACCTGCTTGCCATTGACGGGATTGATGGCGTAAACGCCCTTCAAGGGGCAGCCGGACTTAGTCTTATTCATATCCGTCCGGTCGATGTCGCTCTTTCTGGAAGCCTCTGCGATGTAGGCCTTAACCTCATCGATGTTCTCCACACGATCCAGCAGGGACTCGGTAATCTTACCATCGGGTGCCAGAACCATGAAGGTAATTCCATAGATGGTCTCGATGCAGGTGGTGTAGATGGAGAAGGCGCCACCGCCCACCAGCTGGAAGTCCACCTCAACACCGGTAGACTTGCCAATCCAGTTGCGCTGGATTTCCTTAGTGGATTCGGGCCAGTCAATCTCGTCCAGACCCTCCAGCAGCTTTTCGGCAAAAGCCGGCTGGTCAATGACCCACTGCATCATATTCTTCTTGACCACAGGGAATCCGCCGCGCTCGGACTTGCCATCAATGACCTCGTCATTGGACAGCACCGTGCCCAGCTCCTCGCACCAGTTGACGGGCATCTCCACCCGTTTGGCGTAACCGGCCTCCCACAGCTTCTTGAAAATCCACTGAGTCCACTTGTAGAAATCAGGGTCGGAGGTGGCAATCACCTTGGACCAGTCGTAGTCAAAGCCCAGCTCCTTCAGCTGATTGGAGAAGGTCTTAATGTTCTGTTGTGTAAAGCCGTTGGGATGGTTGCCCGTGGAAACAGCATACTGCTCCGCAGGTAGACCAAAGGAGTCATAACCCATGGGGTGCAGAACATTATAACCCTGCATCCGCTTCATACGAGACATGATATCCGTAGCGGTGTAGCCTTCGGGGTGACCGGCATGCAGACCCACACCGGAGGGATAGGGGAACATATCCAGCACATAGTATTTCGGCTTGGAGAAATCCCACACATCCGTATGGAAGGTATCATTTTCCTCCCAGTATTTATGCCATTTGGCTTCAATGGCGGAATGATCGTAATTCATTGGAAACACCTCTTGTACTTACTCTTCGTTGACGATATCCTTCAGGTCCACCTGCTCGGCATCTGCCCACAGGCGCTCCAGATCGTAGAAGGCTCTAGCCTCGTCGGTAAAGACGTGGACCACCACACTGCCGTAGTCCAGCAGCTCCCAGCTGTTGCCCCGATGTCCTTCACGGCCCAGCATGGTTTCACCCAGTTGATCCATAGTGTACTCGGCATAATCGCAGAGGGTTTTGACATGGGTATTGGAGGTACCGGTGCAAATCAGGAAGTAATCCGCCAGACTGCTGACACGGTCGATTTTCAGCAGCTTGATGTTCAAACCCTTCTTGGCATCCAGTGCTTTTGTGACCTCATAGGCCACTTCCTTTGCAGTTAACATAACATCTTTCCTTTCTGGAAACATTTCAAAATTTAAGCCAGCCACTCCAGAGCGGCTTTGGATTCGGGAGAAACCTCACTCCCCTGCCGTTTCAGATGCTCAAGGGTCATCTCCAACCCAAGCTTCAGCGCGGCATCAATATCAGAAAACGCCAGCTCTCTCAACCGCTCCACTCCAGGGAAGGACCGGTTGGGCTCCATATAGTCTGCCACATAAATAATCTTTTCGAGCAGGCTCATATTGGCACGGCCCGTGGTATGAAAACGAATCGCCGTTACCACAGCCTCGTTCTCGCCAAAAATCCGTTCCGCCACCAGCGCACCGGTGAGTGCATGGAGTGTTTTGGGATAACGCCTGCTGAAATCGCTCAATATCGTACCATATTCTTCACACAATGTCAATTGCAGGGGGCCGTCCAGCGCCTTAGTGATGTCGTGAAGGATACCGGCACGGGCGGCATCGGTTTCGTCCGCACCCCAGTGCTTTGCCAGGGCCACCGCCGTATCACGACAGCCCAGCACATGGTTGACCCGATTCTGCTTCAGCAGACCGACCACCACCGGCTCCAGTTGATTCATGGGAAGCTTCCTGCAATCGCGTCCTGTGCCGTATAGCCCCTGCTCCGTAATGTACGCCCCTACCCCATCCGGCAGGAATGGTCCGGCGCAACGGAACAACAGCATCCGGCGAAGGTTGGTGGAGGAAATGTCCACAATCTCATTTCGAACAAGGTATACCTTGTGTCCCTCCGCCTCCATCTGGAGCCTCCGCTCCTCGATGGCAGGTTTCTCTCCCTTCTCGCCGCGGTAAAACACACCGACAGAGGCTTCTTTCAAAATCAGCTCGGGGTTGCGCCACTCATGGAAAGACAGGAACATATCTGTTCCCATCAGCAGAATCAGCTCCGCATCGGGATACTGGCTTCGCAGCTGCGCCACCGTTTCAAAGGTGTAGCTCTTCCCTTCCCTGCGCAGTTCGATGTCGGACACATCAATTTCGGGGCAATCCGCCAATGCAAGGCGCAGCATCTCCAACCGCTGCTCCGGCGAGGCAGACCCCTCCGGCAGCTCCTTGTGGGGCGCAATCCGGTCCGGTATTACCAGAAGCTTGTCCAGTCCCAAAGACCGCACTACTCCCTTAGCTGCCCGAATGTGCCCAATATGCGGCGGATTAAAGGTACCGCCGTAAATGCCGATTCTCTGCATAAGCGTGCCCCCCGAAATAATTAGTAATAAAAATTAATAATTACTATTAGTCTTCTCCCCGCAGCTGACGTTCTCTGCTGCGCTCGATGGACTTTTCGATTGCCTGCTGGCGGAAATATTCATTACGTTGTTCGCGGACTTTTTTCTCCGCGGCACGACGGGCGCGCGCGCCCTTTGCCACCGGATTGGACTTACTGGCAGGTGTAGCCTTCCGCTTGGCACGACCGGTCTGATTCCGTTCGGCCTGACACTTCTCACTGAAGCGGTAAATGACAAACTTCGTGCCAATCACAGAAACACCGTCAGCACCGGTAGCCTCGCAAATAGCATCGGAAACCTCTCTGGGGGTCATGAAAGCGCTCTCCAGTACCTTACCCTTAACCAGTTCTCTGGCGGTTAGCTGATTGTCCGCCTCGGCGATGACCGAATCCGTCACGCCATCCTTCCCCACCATCAAGGTGGTATCCAGCGCATTGGCCTGAGCTCGCAGCTCCGCCCGTTCTTTACTTGTCAGCATAACCTGCCTCCTTCAATTTCTCGTAAAGCACTCGCAACGCCTTTCCCCGATGGGAAACCGCATGCTTTTCCTCGGCGCTGATTTCCGCCGTGGTCTTGCCAAAAGGCGGATAATAGAAGATGGGATCATAACCGAATCCGTTTTCTCCTCTGGGTTCACGGGTCAGTTCGCCGTGAATCTCTCCCCGCGCCTGAATCACCTGTCCCTCCGGCGTAACAAAACTGATAACGCATACAAACTGAGCCTGTCGCTGTCCGTCGGGAACATTCTTGGTATTCTTCAACAACAATTGGAGTCTGCCCCAATCGTCCAAGCTCTCATCAAAGCCATAACGTGCGGAATAGATTCCCGGCTCTCCGTTCAAAGCATCTACAGCAATGCCGGAATCGTCCGCCAATGCCGGCAGACCGGTGGCCTTCATCACCGCCTCCGCCTTTTGGAGGGAGTTTTCCTCAAAGGTGGTGCCGGTCTCTTCCACATCAATATCCACCCCAAGCTCAGACTGCAAAACCAAATCAAAACCGAATTTCTCGGTAATTTTGCTGATTTCCACCAGCTTATGGGGATTTTTGCTGGCAAGAACTACCTTCATCAGAGCAAAGCCTCCACGAATTCTCTTGCGTTGAAAGGCATCAGGTCATCGGCCTGCTCGCCCACACCCACAAATTTCACGGGAATCTGCAGCGCATCGGACACAGCGATGACAATGCCGCCCTTGGCGGTACCATCCAGCTTAGTCAGAGCCATGGCAGTAACACCGGCAATTTCCTTAAACTGTTTTGCCTGAATCAGACCATTCTGACCGGTGGTGCCGTCCAGCACCAGCAGAACCTCTTTCGCAGCGTTGGGCAGTTCACGCTCCACAATGCGGCTGATTTTATTCAACTCATTCATCAGATTGGCCTTATTGTGAAGGCGGCCGGCGGTATCCACGATGATTACATCCACATCCCGGGCACGGGCAGCCTGAATGCCGTCATAGACCACAGACGCAGGATCGGCGCCCTCATGCTGACGGACAATATCCGCGCCGGAACGACCGGCCCAGATTTCCAACTGATCCGCAGCAGCGGCTCGGAAGGTATCACCTGCCACCAGCAGCACCTTCTTGCCCTGACGGACAAGCTGGGTAGCAATCTTACCGATGGTGGTGGTCTTGCCCACACCGTTGACACCAATCACCAAAATCACACTGGGATTGGTGGACAGATTCAGCTCCACATCTCCCACATTCAGCATCTCAATCAGGATCTCCTTCAGAGCCTGCCTAGCCTCCTCGGGAGTCTTGAGGTGCTGCTCCTTAATCGACTTACGGAGACGTTCCGTTGCCTTTGTAGAGGTTTCCACGCCCAAATCCGCAAGAATCAGGCTTTCCTCCAGCTCGTCATAAAAATCATCATCAATCTGGCTGAAGCCGGTGAAAACCGCCCCCAGCGTGTTGCTCAAGGCATCTCTGGTTTTCGCCAGACCGGCCTTGATTTTATCAAAAAATCCCATAATTTCTCCTTTATTCCACAATACCCAAATATTCTTCCATCTGGTTCAAATCCAGCCGCAGCAGCTTGGATACACCCTGCTCCTGCATGGTCACACCATACAGCACATCGGAAGCCTCCATGGTGCCACGACGGTGGGTGATAACGATAAACTGGGTATTCTTGCTCAAGTTATGCAAATAGCTGGCAAACCGTTCAACGTTCCGGTCATCCAGTGCCGCATCAATCTCGTCCAGCAGGCAGAAGGGCGTAGGACGCACCTTCAGGATTGCAAAGTACAAAGCCGTTGCCACAAAAGCTTTCTCACCACCGGACAGTAATGTGATGGTCTTAACCTGCTTTCCGGGGGGCTGAACACGGATTTCGATGCCACAGGTCAGAGGATTCTCCTTATCCTCCAGAATCAGCTGACCCTTACCGCCTCCGAACATTTCCTCAAAGACCTGACCGAAATAGTGGTCAATCTTCTCGAATTCCGTCACAAAAATGGCGGTCATTTCCTGAGTGATATCCCGAATGATGCTCTCCAGCTCCCGCTTGGAGGTCAGAACATCATCCCGCTGAGAGCTGAGGTAGGAATAACGCTCGTTGACACGGGCATATTCCTCGATTGCGCCAAGGTTGGGCGTGCCAAGGGAGGAAATCTTCCGTTTCAGCTCGGAAATTCGACGGTTTCCGGCAGTGACAGACTCAATTTGTCCACGATGCTCCACAGCCGTACCGGGTGTCAGTCCATAGGAATCCCACAGCTTGTCGATAATCTGCCGTTCTTCCATGGCGGTGGTAATCTTCTTCTGCTCCAGCAAGGCGCAGGCACGCTGCATATTCAGGATATCCTTGTTCTTCTCCTGTGCCTCACGCTCCGAACGAGTCTTGGTAGCCTCTGCATCGGCACGGTCTGCCATGACCTTCTCCATGCTCCGGCGCATTTCTGCAGCCTCTGCATCATTGTCCCGCTGATGCTCCAGCAAACGGGCAATTTCCTTCTCCAGCCGCTGATTATCCTGACGGATGGCATCCATCAAATCCAGCTTTCTGGTCCGGTCACCCTCCATTGCACCGCGCAAACTCTGCAAATCGGCAATGTGGGTTTCAGCGGTGTGCCGTTCCGCGACCAGAGCCGCCTCTTCGGTTTTCAGAGCAGTCATCCGCTCCGTGATTTGCGCGGTAACGTTGGCCGTCTCAGACTGGCTGCCTTCCAGAGACGCAATCTGACTACAGGTCTGGGTCAGTTGCTCGGTGTAAACCTGAATCTTTGCCTGCTGCGCGGCGTAACGTTCTCCATCCGAACGGCTGCGCTCAGCAAGAGAATCACGTTCCCGCTGGGCAGAACCAATAGCATCCACAATGGCCTGAAGCAGAATCTCATGCTGCTTTTCCTGACCTTGCAGTCGCAGGCAGGCATCCTCTGCTTCACGAAGCTGCTCCCGTGCGGTGTTCAGTTCAAATTCCACCTGATCAACCTGCCGCTGAGCTTCTGTCAGCTCCGCCTCGGTGACCAGTTTCTGATTCTGCAAATCCTTTTCCTGTGCCGCCAACTTCTCCAGCTCATTGGCACGGGAAAGAATACCGGCTTCTTTATTGACAGAGCCGCCGGTCATGGAACCGCCAGGGTTCATAACCTGACCGTCCAAAGTAACGATTTTGAAACGGTTGCGATATTTGTTCGCCATGGCGATGGCAGCATCAATATCAGACACAATGACAATCCGTCCAAGCAGATTCTCAATGATTCCGCGGTAGCGCTGCTCGCTCTTGACCAAATCCGAAGCGATACCCACAAAGCCACGACAGCTTTCCAGTCCGTTTTCCTGCAAAGTTCTGCCCTGAATGGTAGACATGGGCAGGAAGGTGGCACGACCACCACCGGTGCGTTTTAAAAATGCGATGGCGCTCTTACCGTCAGATTCATTGTCCACAACAATTTGCTGCATCGCACCGCCAAGGGCAATTTCGATGGCGATGGTATAGCTGTCCTCGGTGCGAATCAAGCGGGATACCGGACCATGAATGTTCGCCAGCTTGCCCCGTTGTGCTTCCTGAAGCACCAACCGGACAGACTTCTGATAGCCCTCCAGATCCCGTTCCATTGCACGGAACACCCGGGCTTTGGCAGTCACGGAATCCAGCTTAGTCTGAATATCCCGCAGACCTTGAGCCAAGTCATCGCGGCGTTTCGTGCGGGTGGTTTGCCGCAGCGTATAGCCGGAGATGGTATTGTTGGCCGCAGTCACATTATCCTGCGCGCGACGCAGCTCCTTGCGGCACTGATTCAGATTCCCCTGTGCTTGCTGTTTCCGATCCTCGCCGGAGCGCAGGTCCTCTGTCAGCTGGGTCAGCCGCTGATTGGTCTGGGACATGCTTTCCTCCAGACCGCGAACATCCGCTTCCCGACCGGCAATATCCGCCGCCAGGCTGGTCTCCTTGCCACGCAATTCCAGAAACTGCTTTGTCAGGCCCTGTGCGTTGGCGGTCATCACCGTCAATTCCTGCTGCAAGGTATCCAGCACCCGACGCTTCTGCGCCAGAGTTTCATCAATTTCTCCGATTCGCAGGTTGGCCTGCTCGATTTGGGCGACAATTCCGCCGCTGCGGTCCTCATCGCCCTTCAACTCCTCCTCAATGCGAAGGAGGTTGCTGTTGTTATTGTCCACATTGCCCCGCAGAACAGCCATCTGACCGTCCAACTGCTGATGGGTGGATTCCAGCATATTCACCTTGACGCGAACCGTCTCCAGTTCACCGTCACGGCGGCGCAGAACATCCGCCAGTTCAGTAGCCTGCTCATACAGCCGGTCCAAGTCATCCTTTGCCTGCTGCAGCACAAACTCTGCGGAAGCATAGTCCTCCTCGGCTTTTTTTGCATTGGCGGACAGCTTTTCCAGCGTATCCAGCCAGACGGCAACCTCAACGCCCTGCAGTTCGTCCTTCAGTTCCAGATACTTCTTTGCTTTTTCGGACTGTACCTTCAAGGGCTCAAGTTGCAGCTCCAGTTCGGAAACCTTGTCGCCAATACGCATCAGGTTGTCCTCGGTGCGCTCCAGCTTTCGCTCCGCCTCTTCCTTACGGTGGCGGTACTTGGAGATACCAGCCGCCTCCTCGAAAATCTCACGGCGGTCAGCACTTTTCAGCGAAAGAATCTCGTCGATTCGACCCTGACCGATATTGGAATAACCCTCCCGTCCCAAACCGGTATCCATGAACATTTCATTGATGTCACGGAGTCTGGAGGACTGACGGTTGATATAGTATTCGCTGTCACCGGAACGGTAGTACCGTCTGGTGACCATAACCTCGTCGGCATCATAAGGCAGCGCCCGATCCGTATTATCCAGCGTCAGTGTTGCTTCCGCAAAGCCTACTGCCGGACGTTTCTGGGTACCGCCAAAGATAACATCCTCCATCTTGGCACCGCGAAGGGTCTTGCTGCTCTGCTCACCCATAACCCAGAGGATGGCGTCGGAAATATTCGATTTGCCGGAGCCGTTGGGACCGACAATGGCGGTAATATCGTCGCCAAATCGAATCAACGTCTTATCCGGAAAGGACTTAAAGCCCTGCACTTCCAAAGATTTTAAATACACAGTGTAAACCTCGTTAGAAATATGTAAAATAAATCACTTTATTATACTTCGAAAAAGAAAAAAAAGCAAGGCTTTCTTTCTCATCAAGCATCAAAACCGCACCGGAATCCGGTGCGGTTTTGATAATAACATCATGAAAGTGATTGACTTACGGTGTCGCTTTGTAGGTCAGATAGCCAGGCGTATCGGAGGAATCCACGCAGGCGTACTTCAGGTCAGAGCCCTGATAGGTCGTGCCGTTGCCACCAACGATGCTGCTGCAGCCAGTGAACATGTTGACATCTGTGGTCACATTGCTCACCGTCCAACCATCACCCACATAAATGGTGGTCAGGCCAGAACAGTTATAGAAGGCCCGGTCGGTCTGGATCAGCTTGGAGGTATCAAAGCTGGACAAATCAAGGATTTTCAGAGAGCCACAGCCGTTAAACATCTCGCCCATCTTGAGCATGCTGTCGGTGTGCCACTTGTCCAATCCGATGATTTCCTCCAGAGAAACACAACCATCAAAGAGCTGTGCGAAACTTTCAACATTCTGGGTATCCCAATCAGAAAGATTCACGGACTTCAGCGCTTTATTGCTGTTAAACATGCCGTTGGTATCCACCAGTTTGGGGGTATTCCAGCCAGAGAAGTTGTAATCCACCATCTTGAAGCAATCCGCAAACATATGGTAGGTAGTGGTCACATTGGACATATCCCACTTGCTCATATCCATTTTCGTCAGCTCACCGCAGCCATAGAACATCCATTTCATATTGGTGGCACTGCTGACATCCCATTCGCTAAGATCCAGAACAACCTTCATATCACCCTGATTGGAATATCTGGAGCAGAACAATCCCTCGAAGGTGGTAACATTGCCAACGTCCCAACCGCCAATATTCAGCTCTGTCAACTGATTGCAGCCGCTGAAGGTGTAGGACATATTCTCAACGTTGGAGGTATCCCAGTTTTCAACGCCCTCAATTTCCTCCAGCTTATCGCAGTAATAGAACGCCGAACGGGTATTGACCACGTTGCTCACATCCCATTCGCTCACATCCAGATACTCCAGCGCTATGCACTGATAGAACATATAGGAAATGCTTTGCACTTTACCGGTATCCCAATTGGATACATCGATTTCCTTCAGGACCTTACATTCATCGAACACCGAGAACATATCGGTAACGTTGCTGACATTCCATTCACTTACATCAATGGATTCCAGCTTTCTGCAAAAACGGAACAGCTCATACATGGTTTCCACACGGCTGGTGTTCAGATTGCCGGTGTCCACAGTCTCCAGCGCAGTCATGTTCTTAAACAGCGCTTTGGAATTGGCAGGAAGGAAAACCTCGTCATTGGCGAGGAAATAAACGGTGTACTTGCCGCTGTCTTCCACATAGTAAGCATACACCGGCACATCCTGCTCCTCATCCACCAGCACACCCTCATATTTATCGGTGATAGCGGTGTGGTCTTTATTCAGGCCAAACACAACATCCGTAACGTTGGCGGTAATCTTCGTGCCGGCGCTGTTACCATTCAGATAATGCAGAGCGGTACGCACATCGACACCCTTATTGGGTTTGTCATTGGGGAAGGGACTGGGGGGCACTTCACCGAAGGCGGCAGTCAATGCGCTGTCAGCATTTTCAAAGCCGGCAACCTGAACAGCTTGAGACTGCACCAACACCTGATAGGTATCGCCAAAGCCAGCAACATCCGCGTTGGTCACAGAGGAATCCAGCGCAATCTGGCTCAGGCTAATCTCGGTCAACGCACCGGGTTTCAGCACCTCGTTGTAAGTAGCGGTGGCAACAAAGTAGCTGCCCTCACCGATGGTAATGGGGGTTTCCACCCACTTCCATGTCCAATCAGTATCGTTCAGATTCAGGTGAACGTCCTTCAGATAGTCGGTCAAAGTAGCGTAGTTGCCGGCTTCGAAGGCAAAGACGGTACGGACATAGGCATCCCAATCGCCCTTGTTCTTGACGAACACCATCTTGTCCACTTCGTTGTTGATTTTGGTGGGATCCCAGATGTCGGAGGTGTAGCCACCCTTACCAATCTGCTCCCAGTCCACATAGGTATCACCGGGCTTATAGTCGAAACCATCCTTGGTGACCGCAGGATACAGCGGTTTGTTGTCATGGAATTCCTGAACCTTGGCATCATCATCCTTGGTTTCGGTATCCACACGTTCGTACTCCAGCTGGTCGATTTTGACCTGCCCCACAGTCATGACGTTAACATCTTCGTCGGTGTCCGTCAGGTAGGCAAGGGTTCCGCCAATGGAGATTGCCGCAGTCATGGCAATGACCAACAGCAACGCAATCGCTTTTCTCATGGAACAACTTCCTTTCTTGACAAATTTATGCAATATTTTACATAGTAATATTGTACCCCATTACAGCTTCATATTTAAGGTTAATTTCAGAAAAACTCACATTATTTCTCCCAAATAAATATGTATAAAATCCGCCCGACTGAAATGAGTCGGGCGGAATAATTATAGAGTTACTGGGCAGGCTTATAAGTCAGATAACCGGGAACGGCTTCCGAATCCTCCGTAGCTGCCACATCAGGACGGGCATAGGTTTTGTCCACGGAACCAACCTCCGCAACCGAAGTGCCGAATTCGCCCTTCAGACTGGAGCAACCGCTGAACATTCCCCCATGGTTGGTAACATTGGACATATCCCAGCCATCGCCCACATACACAGTGGTAAGCTGGCTGCAGCCATTGAACATAGTATATGTTGCAATCATGTTGCTGGTATCCCAACCAGACAAATCCAGGACTTCGATGGTCATACCGCGGCTGTTGGAATTGAACATCTCACCAACGTCATATACGTTGGAGGTATTCCATGTCTCAATACCCACAATAGTCTTCAAGTCTCTGCAGCCCTCAAACATCTGGTTAAAGGTAACCGCACTGCTGGTATCCCAACCGGACAGATCCAAAGAGGTCAGATTCATGCAATCATTAAAGGTACCGTCAAAGTTTTCACATTTGCTGGTATCCCAGCCGGTAAAATTGATGGACTCCAAATTGAAGCAGTCTGCGAAAGTATGCCGCATATTCTTAACATTGGAAACATCCCATTTACTCAAATCCAGATGAATCAGCTGACCGCAGCCGTAGAACATATCTTTCAGGGTGACTGCACTACTGACATCCCAGTTCTCCACCGGAAGTTTTTTAATTTGCATATTTGCAAGATTCTGACGTCCAGCGAACATATCCTCAAAGGTAGTGACATTACCCACATCCCAATTGGCGACTTCCAGCTCTTTCAGCGCGTAAACGTGCCAGAACATATAGGCCATATCTGTTACATTGGAAACATCCCATTTGCTCACATCCAGAGTGGCAAGTTTTTCACTGCCACCAAACAGACAGTACATGTTGGTGACGTTGCTGACATCCCAATTGGAAACATCAAGAGAAGTCAGGCTGGCGCAAGCCTGGAACGATCTGGCCATGTTGTTGACATTGGAAGTATCCCACTTACCGGTGTCAATGGAGACGAGCTTGCCACAGTTCTGGAACATACGGAACATATTCTCCGTACGGCTCACATCGAAGTTGGTAGTATCTACCGTGGTCAAAGCAGACATATTCCGGCACAACTCAGTGCTGTCCTTAGGGGCATAAATGGTATCACTGGCGAGACAGTAAACCGCATAGCTGCTACCATCGGGGACGTAGTAAACATAAACGGGAACATCCTGCTCTATATCCACCAGAGTACCCTTATAGGTGTCCACCACGGAGGAATACTTCTCAGGTTTGTCAAAAATAATCTGGCTGACATTCGCAGTAATGGGTTTGGTTGTGTCGGCATCCAGATAATTCAGGGCAGTCTTGAGGTCGGTACCCTTTGTTGCGCTGTCACCATCGAAGGGGAACATCCCGTTGTTCGGGATGGCGCCAAAGGCCGCGTTCAGACCCGTTTTCGCATTGACAAGCTCGACGGAATCATTGCCGAAGCCGTCAGCCTGCACCGCTTGAGACTGAACCAGCACCTGATAGGTGTCGCCAAAACCTGCAACATCCTCGTTGGTGGCAGAGGGGTCCAGAGCAATCTGACTCAGGCTGATTTCTGTCAAAGCACCGGGGGCCAGCACCTTGTTATATGTGACGGTAGCTACAAAATAAGTACCCTCGCCAATCTGAACAGGCGTTTCGGTCCACTCCCAGTCCCAGTCAATTTCGTTCAGATTCAGATGAACCTTGGAACGGAACTCGTCGATATTGGTGTAATTACCAGCCTCAAAAGCAATAACACTACGGACATAGGCATCGAAATCGCCCTTATTCTTGACGAACACCATCTTGTCCACTTCATTATTGATTTCATCCGGATTCCAGATTCCGGATTCATAACCACCCTTGCCAATCTGACTCCAATCTACATGGCTCTCGTTGGTTTCCCAGTTGAAGTTATCCTTGTCGATAACAGCAGGAAACAATGGTTTGTTGTCGTGGAATTCCTGAACCTTGGCATTATCGTCTTTTGTTTCGGTATCCACTCGCTCATACTCCAGCTGGTCGATTTTTACTTTACCCACAGTCATGACGTTGACATCCTCATCGGTATCGGTCAGATACGCCAGAGTTCCGCCAACTGCCAACGTCGCGGTCATAACAATAGCCAGCAGCCATGAAATCGCTTTTTTCATACTAACAGCATCCTTTCCCTGTAATTCATTACTATTACAGTATAAGTATAGCTTTGTTTCCTAAACAAAGCAAGAAACATTAAATCAGCATATGACACAAAATACAACTGGAATTTTTGTTCAGTTTGTTCTCTACTCCATCAGTTTTTTAGGCAACCAAGCGAAAAAAACCAGCTCCGTTTCCAGAGCTGGTTTTTAGTCTTTTATTCGCCATTACCGGCAGTCTTGACGGCGGCAACATAGGTTGCGGCGGTCTGGCCGGGGATTTCGTTCGCAGCGTAGTAGGTGTCGTTAGCTTCATTGTACCAGACAGCAGTCTGACCATCAACAGATCCGGGATTAGGCAGAGTGCAAACAGCGGTCACCGTTCCGTTGCCGTCAAAGTCAAAGTTCGCACCAAGAATCAGCTTTTCAAGGCTATTGACACCGTTGAATGTTTTATCAAAGCCCTTGGACGTATCACCGTTGAGGTGCTTGTTACCATACTGCACGTTGCGGGTATCAAAGCTGGACAGGTTCAGCTCCTTCAGAGCACTGCAGTTCAGGAACGTTTCGTCAAAGCTCTTACCATTGGCGGTATTCCAGTTCTCCAGACCCTTAATCTTCTCCAAAGACCAGCAGGCTTCAAAAATCTGAGAGAATTCTACCACATTGGAGGTATTAAAGCTGGACACATCCAGGAATTTCACTTTGCGGCAGTCGTTGAACATGGCATCCATGGAGTACCAGTTGGAGGTATTATGCCAGCCGGAAACATCAATGGTTTCCAGATTGATGCAATCCGCAAACATATGGCTGGTGGTGTACAGCTTGGGCAGATTCCAGCCGCTCATGTCGATGGATGTCAGCTGGGCGCAACCATAGAACATGTGGCCCATACTGTTCACATTAACAGGAGTCCATTTGCTGACGTCAATCTCCTTCAGCTTCATATCCATGGCATTGCTGCCATAGCCGCTGAACATGCTGTTCATATATACAACATTGCTGACATCCCAATTGGCCACATCCAGAGTTTCCAGCGCCAAGCAGGATCTGAACGCAGATTGCATATCCGTCACAGTACTGGTATTCCATTTACCAGTATCTACACGTTCCAGCTTGAAGCAATTCATAAATGCGCAATGCATATTATTAACGCTTCCGAGTGTCCAGTTTTCCGTTTCGATGGTCTTGACGTTGGAGCAATAGGAGAACATAAAGCCCATTTCCTTATTCAGAGGCATCCCCCAGTTGGTGGCATCAACGCTCTCCAAAGCCGAACAATTGGTAAACATGGAATAAGTAGTGGTGACACTGTCCAGTTTCCATGTGTCGGCATTCAGCTCCTTCATGGCATAGCAATGACCGAACATATAGTACATATCCGTAACCTTGGAAGGATTCCACTTGGTCAGATTCATAGATTGCAGAGCGTTGCAGTTCCAGAAGGTACCCTGCATGGTCGTAACGTTTGATACATTGAGATTTTCAATGCCATTTATTTTTTCCAGAACCTTGCACTCATGGAACATGTATGCCATATCCGTCACATTGGCGGTATCCCAGCCAGTCACGTTCACGCTGGGTAGCTTGTGGCAACGACGGAACATTTGGTACATAGTGGTCACATTCGCCACATCCATGTCCACAAGTCCAATAACTTCCGTCAGTGCATAATCGTTATAGAACATATAGCTGGTATCCGTTAGAGCCGGAGAATTCCAACCGGTCAAATTCACACTGGTCATCACATCGTTCTGCGCAAACATCTGCAGAGCACTGGTCAGATTGGGGGCATTCCAGCCACTGAAATCCGCGGTTTGCAAACCAGTGCACTGACGGAACATTCTATCCGCATTCTTCAGACTGCTCACATCCCAGTCGGATGCATCGATACTGACCAGCGCAGAGCACTTACGGAAACCGTCAGTAAAATTCTCCGTACGGCCGGTGTTCAGATTCTCGGTGTTCACGCTGGTCAGAGCGGTCATCTCCTGGAACAGGCTGGTGCTGTCCTTAGGGGTGTAGATATCGTCGTTGGCCAGAATGTACAGGTCGTAATTGCTGCCGTTGGGCTTGTAGTAGGCGTACACGTCCACATCCTGATCGATATCAATCAGAGTGGCGTCCAGACCGGCAATCTCGTCCTCATAGGCCTTGGCCAAGCCGAAGGTAATGGTCTGCACATTGGCAGTAATCTTGGTGTCATTGGGGTTGCCATCAAGATAATGCAGAGCGGTGCGCAAATCCACGCCCTCGGTGGGAAAATCGTTCTCGAAGGGAATATCATCAGGCAGAAGCTCAAAGGGAGGCTGACCGTCGCCGACTTTGTCAGTAATCAGCGCACCGAAGGCTGCTGTCAGAGCAGCATCGGCATTGTCGAAGCCATCGGCCTGGACAGCCTGGGACTGGACCAGAACCTGGTAGGTGTCGCCGAAGCCGGCAACGTCATCATTGGCGGCAGAGGAATCCAGAGCAATCTGGGACAGGCTGATTTCGGTCAGCATGCCGGGCTCCAGAGCCTTGTTGTATGTAGCGGTAGCAACAAAGTAGGTGCCTCCACCGATTGTGACCGGGGGTTCCGTCCATTCCCAAGTCCAATCGGTTTCGTTCAGATTCAGATGAACCTTGGAACGGAACTCCTCCAGAGTGGTGTAGTTGCCAGCCTCAAAGGCGAACACGGTGCGGACATATGCATCGTAATCGCCCTTGTTCTTGACGAACACCATCTTGTCCACTTCGTTGTTGATTTTCTCGGGATTCCAGATGCCGGAGGTGTACCCCTCCTTGCCAATCTGCTCCCAGTCAACAACACCGTCGGTGGTATTCCAGGCAAAGCCGTCCTTAATAACGGCAGGATACAGAGGCTTATTGTTATGGAATTCCTGAACCTTGGCATCGTCGCCGGTGGTTTCAACATCCACACGCTCATACTCCAGCTGGTCGATTTTGACCTTGCCAACGGTCATGACGTTCACATCTTCGTCCGTATCCGTCAGGTAGGCAAGTGTCGCGCCGATGGAAATAGCAGCAGTCATAGCCAAAACCAGCAGCATCGATACTACTCTTTTCATAATTGAGACTTCCTTCCATATATACTTTTTAGAATACAATAATAGTATACAACATAAAATCAAAGTGGGCAATCAAAATCATTTTGTTAATTATACCAAATTGTCATATTGGATTTTGTGCTATTTATCGACTGCGTCACCGCAACTGTACAATCGTCACATCAACCGGAACATGATTCTGTAATCCCCTATGCTTGCGCCTTTAATAAACAACACAGGGCTTCCATTACGGAAGCCCTGTGGCATTTTACTCTAAAACGTGTTCCAGTCCCATTTGCAAAATCGTACGCACATGGTCATCCGCCAGAGAATAGAGGATGTTCTTCCCTTCCCTGCGAGCCTTAATCAGGTGCATCTGTTTCAGCAGCCGCAGCTGATGGGACACGGCGCTCTGGCTCAGCGCAATTCCCTGCGCAATATCCCCAACACACAGCTCCCGCTCCAACAGCAGCCAAAGGATATGCACCCGTGTAGGATCACCGAAGGCCTTGAACAACTCCGCAATTTGTTCGCGTGTATCCCTTTCCATTCCAGCAACTCCTTACAGGCCCAGACATTCCATAAAAATCGGGATCTGCTGCTCCCAGGAAGCCTCACAGTGCGTACCGCCGGGAACAATCCGGAATGCCAAATTGACACGCTTGGTCAGTAGAAGATGTCCGCTGGATATCAATGATTCAGAGTTGGCGGCATGGTTGAACATTTCAAGAGAACCGTAGTCCAGATAGACACAGGTATCATTCTTGATACGGGCCCGGGCTACCATCTCCAGCACCTTGCCGGGTGCAATCCACAGACTGGGAGACAGACAAGCTGCACGCTGGAACACATGGTTGAACACACTGACCGCATACAGCGCCATCAGTCCGCCCATGGAAGAACCTGCAATAATGGTGTTTTCCCGATCCGGCAAAGTGCGGTAGTGGGCATCAATGTAAGGCTTCAGTGACTTAACCAGCCAGTTCATGTATATGCCGCCCTTACCCTTAATCTTGCCCATGGTGGCATTTTCGTAGTGGAAGGGAGAGTACTCGATAATTCGACCATTGCCCTCCTGATTGCACTCCACGCCAACAATAATCAAATCCTTACCGGACTCCTGCATATACTTGTTCATGCCCCAGGACTTGCCAAAGGTGGCATCCTCGTCAAAGAACACATTATGTCCATCAAACATATACATAACAGGATACCGCTTATCAGGCTCCTTGTCATAGGAATCAGGTAGATAAATATATGCCTTACGGGTCTTTTCACCGGTAAGCTTCGGGATAGTAACGTCCCACTTGATGACCATGGCCAATTCCTCCGTTTAACAATTTTTTATAGTATAAAACAATCTTGAAAAATTGTCAACGAAAATGAAAACCTCGCTGCGAATCCGCAGCGAGGTTTTCATCAATAAGCAGTTAATTGTAATGCCATATCACCAATGGCGACTCGATAGGTTTCACCGGATATAAGTTCAGGAGCGCTGAAAATAATCGCCGAAAACGCAAGCCCGGACTGATGGGAGATTAATTCTTTGCCATCCTTATCGGAAATGGTAATCGTTACACCAGAGGACTGGTTTCCAATACGCGCCGCCAGAACACCCTGTGTGTTGGCGGTGAAGGTCTGTGCCATTCCGGAAGCACCGGTGCCAATGAAGATACCGCCATTAATTGAGCCACCGGTATCAAAGTCCAGCGTAGCGGTGTCGCCCCTGTTGGGGCCGCAAATCACGGTCTTACCGCCGTTGATTTCCAGATAGCCATTGGCGTCCATGCCATCGCCGGAGGACTGGATATACAAATCACCACCGTCAATGATGATGCTGCCGTTGGATACACCGCCCGGACCCCCGGGACCGGCAGGTCTGCCGGGCATCTCATCCCGTCCGCCGGTGCCGCTGGAGTCGTTTCCACCTGCGGCATTGATTCCGTCGTCCTTGGCAACCAAAGAAAGCTTGCCGCCGGAAACATGGACGTTTTGCGCCTCCATCCCCTCATAACAATTAGAAATATTGATTGTTCCAGCAGCGATACTCAACCCTGTTTCCGCATGGATTCCATCATCGCCGGAGGCAATCTCAACCGTGCCGCCGTTGATAACCGCCACAGCATTGCTGTGAATACCGTCATCGGCTGAGTCGATGGTAATGGCACCGGCAGTAACCAGAATACCGCCATCGGCTTTCAGGCCTTTCATGCTGGTGCTTGCCTCATCAGTGGTAGTCTCAGCGCGTCCGTCAGGACGTCCGCCACCCATACCACCGGGACCGCCGCCCATGAAATCGCCATAGCCGCCGGAGCTGTGATTTTCTCCGTTGGTATAGCCACCACCGGCAAGAATCTTCGTATCGCCACCTTTGATTTGCAGCCAGACTGCCGCGCTGATGCCGTCCCCTTCTGCTTCAATATCCAGCGTACCGCCGGAAATATATACAAAACCAGTGGTGGTGTTCTCCGAATCCTCCACATGGATGCCGTCTTTACCTGCATCCATGTTCAATGAAGCATTTTTCAGACGAACGCTGTCGTTGGCATCCAAACCGTGGAACGCGGAACGAATCGTATAGCTGCCACCGGTAAACAGCAAATCATCCTTGCAGACGATGCCGTGGGCAGCAGGAGATTCCACAGTCAAAGAACCGGCACCATTAAAGGTCAGATCTTGCTTAGAGAACACCGCGCCGTCAACAGTATCGCTGCTGAACCCGCTACCATTGGCAAGACGGTTTTCCGTTCCCTCCGCCAAAGTGACAAACACTTTATCGGCCTCTACAATACTCAGCGCGGCAGACTCTTCGCAGGTGATATCCGCACCATCCAGCACAATTTGCAGCTTATCCGAAGAATCGGCGTTGACAGTAACCGAACCATTCTTCAAGCTTCCGCGAAGGATATAGGTTCCTTTTTTTGCAATGGTAATGGCAGTTCCTTCTACCTTCACCGCAGCGCTGTTGCAAGTGACGGAATCGCCATTGAGCTGAATCATGACGCCATCGGCGTATTCCGACCGCTCATCACGGTCAGTAAACATATCGGAATCTGTTTTCTCAAAATCTACTACAATGGGCTCCGCATCTCCCGGAGTCCAATTCCCGTCAGGTGGAGGTGCCGCAGTTGTAGGAGCGGTAGGAGCATCACCCAGCACTCCACAGCCGCTCAGCAGCAGCGACAACGATATCACAACCAGCAAAAGTCTTTTCATGTCAACTACCTCCTTAGTAGATAACAATTATACCCCCATTGTCTGAAACAGGTCTGAAGTCAATAATAAAAAACAGAGCAGATGCTAGACATCTGCTCTGCTAATCTGGAGCGGGTGACGAGGCTCGAACTCGCTACCTCCACCTTGGCAAGGTGGCGCTCTACCAGATGAGCTACACCCGCGGAACGAAATGAATTATATCACACATCCGTAAAATGTCAAGCCCTATCTTTGAATTTTTTAATTTTATTTCGACTTAATTTTCCACCGGAACGCCGCAGGGCGGATATGCGGAATAATCCCACACAAATCCCTTCATCTGCTGGTCGGTTCTTTCTCTGAAACTGCCTTCCAGCAGGTTCAGATGATAGTACACGCCATCATCGCAAATGATGTTCCAATGGCAGTTCTTTCCATTCTGTGTGCCGGAGACCACCATGCATTCCAATCCAGCCAACCGGCACATAGCCGCAAAGACCGACGCGAAGGCACGGCTGTCCCCTACTCCGTGGCGCAGCAGACTGTACGCCGGCGTCAGAGATGAAGCGATCTGATAATCATAACGCTCCATCAAAAAGGAGTAAAGCTGGGAGTACTTTTCCTTCGCTGCCGCGTCGCCGCTGACATAAAGCGCCGCGGATGCAAACACCGGCTGCACCTGCTCCTGCATACTGCGCAGAGAATTGCGGCTGGTCTGATATGTAAAGCGCAGCTCCACCACACGGTTCGTGCCGGTTTGGGGGTACACATTTGCCATCACCAGCGGCTGTTCCATAACGTATTGCGGATAATCGAGAGCGTAGT
>JAZSEN010000056.1:0-18147 GCA_045531675.1 Faecousia sp. | reverse complement strand
GGGGTCGGAGTACAGCTCCAGCTTTCCGGACTCCTCCCGGGCGTATTGCTGGGCCAGGGGAGCGGGCGGGAAGGGGGATTCGTTGGTGTTCAGCTTGATGTAGCGCTGATCCCGGGGCTGTTCGCCGGGGGTGTAGGGGGTCAAGCTGGAATATTTTTCACTAAAAAAGCGACTCATTTATCTTCCTCCGTGCGAATTACCGCACTTTTTGCGTGGGCGGTCAATCCCTCGGCGGTGGCGAATCTGGCAACATCCTTTGCCACTCTCGCCAGTGCGTCATGGGTGTAGTAGGTGTACTGGGTCTTTTTGATGAAGTCGTCCACACTCAGAGGACTGCTGAACCGTGCCATGCCGCTGGTGGGCAGGGTGTGGTTGGGACCGGCGAAGTAATCGCCCAGCGCCTCGGGACAGTTGCGACCCATGAAGATGGAACCGGCGTGACGGATGCTGTCCAGATAGTCGAAGGGGTTGTCCACGCACAGCTCCAGATGCTCCGGCGCGATTTCGTTGGAGATTTCGAGGACCTGCTTCAGGTCCTTCGCAACGATAATCTTGCCGTTGTTGTCAATGGAGGCACGGGCAATTTCCGCCCGCTCCAGCAGAGGAATCTGCACCTCCAGCTCTGCCTGAACGGCAGCGGCCAGCGCATCGGAATCGGTGACCAGCACGGCGCTGGCCAGCTTGTCGTGCTCTGCCTGAGAAAGCAAATCCGCCGCAAGGTGACGGGGGTTGGATTTGCCGTCGGCGATAATCAGGATTTCACTGGGACCGGCAATCATGTCGATGGACACCTGACCAAAAACCTGCCGCTTGGCTTCCGCCACGAAGGCGTTGCCTGGACCAACGATTTTGTCTACTCTGGGGATGCTTTCGGTGCCGTAGGCAAGGGCAGCGATGGCCTGAGCGCCGCCCACCTTGAAGATGCGGTCCACACCGGCAACATAGGCGGCGGCAAGGATGAAGGGGTTGACCTTGCCCTCGGCGTTGGGAGGTGTGACCATCACCAGCTCACGGACTCCGGCGATTTTGGCGGGGATGGAGTCCATCAGCACCGTGGAGGGATAGGCGGCGGTGCCGCCGGGAACGTAAAGTCCCGCCCGATCCACGGGGATGATTTTCTGACCCATCAGGATGCCGTCCTCATCGTTGATAACGAAGCTGTTTCGCACCTGACGGCTGTGGAATTTGCGGATATTGGCGGCGGCATCCTGCAGAATCCGCAGGAAGTCGGGATCCACACCAGCCACAGCCTCGTCGATTTCCTCTTTGCTCACCTGCAGGGCAGTGAGCTTGGCTTTGTCGAATTTTTCACAGTATTCAAACAGGGCTTTATCACCGTTGTTGCGGACATTTGCAATAATTTCGGTGACGATGCCCTCCACGTTGACGGCAGGCTCCACTCTGGCGAAAATTTCGTCAGGGCTGACCTCACCGTACTTCATAATTTTAATCATTTGGATTCCTCCAATTGGGCGGTGATGCTGGCGGTAATTTGGTCGATTTCCATGCCCTTGAACTTGTAGCTGGACTTGTTGGCAATCAGTCGGGCGGAGATGGGCACGATGTTGTCGTAAACCAGAAGATCATTCTCCTTCAGGGTGGTGCCGGTCTCCACGATGTCCACGATAACATCGGACAGACCCAGAATGGGAGCCAGTTCGATGGAGCCGTTCAAGTGGATGATATCGATATCCCGACCTTTGGATCGGTAGTAATTCTGGGCGATTCTGGAGAATTTGGTGGCTACCCGAAGGGTTTTGCGGGTATCGTCACGGAAGCCGGCCTTGGCAGCCACCGCCATGCGGCACTTGCCCAGATTCAGGTCCAGCAGCTCGTAGATATCCGGCTCGTATTCCAGCAGGATGTCCTTGCCGGCCACGCCGATATCGGCGGCACCGCGCTCGACATAAATCGCCACGTCCGAGGGCTTGACCCAGAAGTAGCGGACGCCACATTCGGCATTCTCGAAAATCAGCTTGCGGTTGTTTTCTTTGATGGAAGGGCAGGGAAAGCCTGCTTTTTCAAACATGGCATAGACCTTTTCACCCAGTCTGCCCTTGGGCAGTGCGACATTAAGCATTTGCTTCCACCTCCTCGTTGACGGTGAGAATTTCTCTGTAACGGATATTCGCCGGCACGCTGCGCTGTGCCATGACACTTCTGCCGCTGCCGGTCAGCAGCTTGACCTGACAGCGGATGGCGCTCAGGGGTGTGGCATCGTCGTAGAGCAGGATGGTGTCCACATCGTAGGCATCATCGGGTTGCTCCAGACGGTCCAGCATATCGGTGTACACGGCGAAGCCGATGGCACGGTCGGCGCGCTTCATTTTCTTCATCAGCTTGTCATACTGACCGCCGGACAGTACACTACCGGGCAGGCCGTTGACGAACCCCTTAAATACAAACCCATTATAATAATGTATATCGTCCACCACGGAGAAGTCCAGCCGCAGCAGAGCCACATTGCTGGAAGCTTCCAGAGCGGAGAGGATATCCAGGAACTGCTTCAGTACCTCCGGCTGGATGCAGCCGGTCAGCAGCTCGGTCAGTTGGCCGTAAAGGTCGGCGGTGAGGGGGGCTTTCAGGGAAATCAGCTTGCGCAGCAGAGCGATATTCTCTTCGGAAACACCACAGCCGGCACACAGGGCGCTCAGGTCGTGGAGATTCTTTTCGCCGATGTAGTTCATGGCGTTCGCCCGCAGCTCGGCAGGGATGCCGATGGCATCCATCACGCCGGACAGGATACCCAGATGGGAGATGTCCAGCACCGCGTCGCTGCTGATCTGACGCAGACTTTCGGCGGCAAGGCTCAGCACCTCGCTGATGCAGTAGCTGTCGATGGGACCCAGACACTCCAGACCCAGCTGCATGATTTCGCGGAAACCGTGACTGCCCTTGACCACACGGTAGACATTCTCATTATAATACAGCTTCTGCACCACATCCAGATCTCTGGTGTTCTTGACGATGGACAGCGTTACGTCGGGCTTCAGCGCCATGAGCTTGCCGGAAACATCGGTGAAGGTCAGCACGTTGTCCGACACCAGAAAGTCCTTATTGCGGGCGTAGAGGTCGTACTCTTCAAATTTACTCATACGGTACTGGCTGTAACCGTAGGCCTCGTACAGGGAACGCAGGGACAAAGCCACCTGCTCTTTTGTAGTTTGCATCATTGCTCCTCCTTCAGCTTTTCGATGGCGGTCTTGTAGCCGCCGGCACCGTAGTTCAGACATCTGCTGACCCGACCGATGGTGGCGGTGCTGATGTCCACCTGCTCCATGATTTTCTGGTAGCTCATGCCCTGTGCCAGAAGCACTGCGGCATCCAGCCGCTGGGACATGTCCCTCAGCTCCTTGATGGTGCAAAGGTCCTCAAAGTAGGCGTAGCATTCGTCAATGGTCTGCAGGTTCAGAATGGACTGAAACAGACGGTCCATGGATGGATTTCGTGTCATAACGATACCTCCGTGCGTTAATGGGGGTATTTTATCACTTTAGCACAGTAAAGTCAATCCCTAATTATCCGATTTGTCGTTAATTATCGTTTAGCGGTGTAGGTTTGTACCGCAGCCAACTTGGATCTTCCTATGGGAGAGGCAAGGGTGCGCTGTTACTGCGCTAAACAATCATTTACTTTAATGAAAAGCACCTCCGTGGGAAAAGTGGGAAAAGTTTCCGGAGGTGCGTGGTATTATTTTTTAAAGAACGCCATGGCGAAGGCACCGGGACCGGCATGGGTGCCGATGACACTGCCGATGATGGTGAACCGCTCCGCCAACACTTCTGCATCCCAGCGGTCGGCATTGTCAGCAAGAAATTTTTTCAACAGCTCGTCGCCCTGTCCTGTACAGCCGGGCAAGACAGGCTTTGTAAAATCGATACCGCCGGCAGCTTCGATGTGAGACAGCAGCATGGTACCCGCCTGACGGATACCTCTTGCCTTGCCCAGAACCTTGATTTCGCCTTCCACGATGCTGATAATCGGCTTAATGGACAGCAATTCGCCGGCAAAGGCGGCGGTTTTGGAAATACGACCGCCCTTTTTCAGGTACTCCAGTGTATCCAGCATGGCGATGAGCCGGACATTCTCCCGCTCGTCTGTGATTCGTTGGGCGATTGCCTCTGCGTCCAAACCCTTTTCTGCAAGCTGTACTGCCAGCTCTGCCAGAATACCGGCACCGATGGTAACAGTTCTGGTATCTACGACGAAAATGCTGCCGGGGAAGTCCATGGCGGCAATGGTAGCGCTTTGATAGGTGCCGGAGAGCAGAGAGGAAATGGTCAACACCACAGCCTTGTCGCCGGCATCCACAACCTTCCGGAATTCCTGCGCAAAGGCATCGGGAGTGGGCTGACTGGTAGAGGGGAGGTTGGTGCTTTGCGCGAGTTTTGTATAAAAATCAGCATGGCTGATGGTCAAGCCGTCCAGATACTCCTCGTCATCGAAATGCACTGTCAGGGGAACGACGGTGCATTTGCTGCGAATGTGTGCAGCGCTGTCGGCGGTGGAGTCGAGAATAATTCGAACACTCATGGCGGATGCTCCTTTTTTCTGTTAGTCTTGTATGACCGTGGGCATTATATACCATAAATGTTGAAATGTCAACGACTGAAAATATTGACAAAGGTTTCAACAAATGATAAAATAGATAAAAATTGCGGGAGGTCGCATCATGAAAGTATTATCGCTGGTTCTGGCGCTGATTATGTGCTTCGGTCTTGTTGGCTGTACCCGTGAAAAACCGGAGCGGATACCGCCTTCCCGTTCTACCGACCCGATTCTGAATTTTAATAACGGTACGGTTACAGATGAGGAAATTCATACGCCGGTTTACGTTTCCATATTCGGGGATACGGCCTTCCTGTCGATTTATCCGCGGGAAGTGGATGGTGATAAAAAACGCGAATGTGGAACCTGGGATATCTCGAAAGGTGGCACCATTAATTGCAATTGCGCCCATATCAAGGAAAAACCAATCACGCGTGTGGTGATTCTGGATGTGATTTATCCGGATTCGACTGCGGACTGGTTCCGCAACATGGCTTCCCTTCGGATTATTGAAGGACTGGGCAACCTTCGGGTAGAGAATGTGACGGATATGAGCAATATGTTTAACGGCTGTTCCAGTCTGGCGGCATTGGGCGTTGATAACTGGGATGTATCCAATGTGACGGATATGACCGGAATCTTCAACGGCTGCGACGCGCTGGCAACCAAGCCCAGCTGGTTTCAGGAATGATTCAGAAGGCACCGCTTTGGCGGTGCCTTTCTTGCTACGGAGATAAATTTTCGTTTAGCGAACTGGTGCGGTCCTTACTTTGCTATACAATCATTTATGCAACCAATGGAATGAAAAATGATTCAATCCGACCCTTTACAAGGTAATTATTAAATGATAAAATGACACATATATTCTTTTTATGGAGGAATTCTCATGAAAAAAAGCTTGACATTGCTGCTGGCGCTGGTAATGATTATGACCTTGCTGCCTGTTCAGCGAATCTATGCGACCTCCGGCACCGGCAGTGTTTCCGGTATGGAGCTGAAATCGGAGCTGTTTGTACGGGAGTCCTATGTTTCTGAGGTGACCACCGGCCCTGTGCTGGCAGAAGGCGAGCATGAACTGTGGATTGACCGGATTGGAAATCTCCCTGATTTCGCGAAAGAATTTTACGGCTGGCTGGAGGACAATGCTTCTCCCACCGGCGCGTTGGCAGACCCTTCCCTTGGTGAAACGGTGGAGGGCGTTCAGGTGCATCTGGTGGAGGCGGTCAGCGGATCGGTTCCTTTTTCCTACAAATCCGGCGACTCCATAACCGACAAGGCTTACGAGGCTGCTGTGGCGGATGTGGGCAATCTGCCTTATGTGATTGCGGATTACATTTTTGCTACCTATGCTGCTTTCGACCGGGATCATCCCGAGGTGTTCTGGCTTACCGGTTCCAGCAGCTGCGGCAGCAGCATCGTCTACAACTATTCCGGTGGCGGCGGCTCTGCGGTTGCGGAGTATACGTTGTATATGTATTTCTATTTGCAGGCTGACTCCTTTGATCTTCGCGCGCCCGATTATCAGAATGTTTCCGCCATTGCTGCCGCTGCCGAGCAGCAGGAGGCGGATATTCAGAGAATTTTGGCGGATTATCCTTATGAGGGTTCCGTTCGGGAGCAAATCGTATATTTCAATGAGGTGCTTACCAGAACCAATGCCTATAATTCCGCGGTTATTGACGGCGATTTTGAGGCGGCATCCCCCGCGGCCTGGGAGTGCATCAGCGCGCTGTCCGGCTCTGTGGGTACCGACGGACCGGTGTGCGAAGGCTATGCCAGAGCGCTGAATGTGCTCTGCGACCGGGTAGGCATTCCCTGCGTTCTGGCAGAGGGCATCGGCAACAACACTCCCCATATGTGGAACTATGTAAAGATGGACGACCAGTGGTACGGCGTGGATGTGACCTTCAGCGATCCGGTGAATCTGAATCAGCCGGAGGCTGCCGAATCCGGCACGGAAAACAACAACTGGATTGGTCTGGGCGCTACCTCTGATACCGTTCTGGGCATGCCCTTCAGCGAAACCCACGTTCTGGAGAATGTGAGCTACAAGGGTGGACTGGATTATTCCAACGGTCCTGCCCTCGCGGAAAACGGCTATGAAGCTGCCGCTAACTATATGGATATTGCACCCTACCGGTCTGCGCAGGGGTATACCGCCCCTGAACTGAGCGGCTTCGTGTTTGCCGGCTGGTATGCTGATGCGGAACTGACACAGCCCTTGTCTATGAATCAGACTGCCGGTTGGGCCTACGCAAAATTTGTGGATGCAAATGTGCTGACCCTGAAATTCCAGACCACCTACGGCACCACGGCTGATTCTTCGTCCACAGATCTGCGACTGCTGACCTCTGTGGCGGATTTGCAGCTGAATTCCGTGGGATTCGTTGTGAATGTGAGTACCGCAACACAGAACCTCAACAGCCGGACCGTTTACGAAAAAATCAAAGCCGGAGACACCATCATCTCCGAACCGAACCGGATTTTCGGCGCGGATTCCGCATATTTCGTCACCTATACACTGCTGGACGTGCCTCAGACGATGTTTGACACGACGTTTGATGTGACTCCCTGCTGGAAAACCATGGACGGCACCACTGTGACGGGAACGCCCAGAACCTTCTGCATCAGCGAAACTTATTGAGAAAATTCATAAAATGCAGTTGAAAACACTGCGATAGTGTGATACAATGCTACTAATGGGAGTATTTCTCCTGAACCGCATTATGGCAAAACGGGGTGAATGATATGAAATTAGAATACCTGAGTGCAGAAATGGAAATTATTCTGTTCGACGATGAGGACGTCATCACCACCAGCGGTGATAGCGGCGGTCTGACCAACGGCGGCATTGATGACGGGAAAAGCGACAGCGGCAGTTTTGATGAACTGTTCCCTAATCTGAAATGAATGTACTTGAATGACAGGTGCTGCTTAAGGCGGCGCCTGTTTTCAAAGATGGAGATGCTATGTACGATTTTACAATTGCCCTGGCGGGAAAGAATATCGGTCTTTCCTCCCGTTTTCCTATATTGCAGCGGTATTGCCGCCAATATGTGACGGAGGCAGAGCCGGATTTCTATATCAGTGTTTCGGATGCGGACATTGAATTTGAGCGGGAGAAGTCTGCCCGTGAGGATCGTCTGGAGGGGCTTCCTGTGATGGAGCATCCGGTGTCTTATCTGGAAAGTCTGGCGATTTACCGCCGTATTGCCGAAAAAATGATGGAGTATGATACGTTTTTGTTCCATGGGTCGGCACTGAGTGTGGATGGACAGGGCTACCTGTTCACCGCTAAGAGCGGCACCGGCAAATCCACCCACACCGGCTTCTGGCGTGAGACATTTGGTGACCGGATTGTGATGGTCAACGATGATAAACCCCTGCTGCGAATCACCGCTGACGGCGTGGAGGTCTGTGGCACCCCCTGGGACGGTAAGCACCGAATCAGCACTAACATCATTGTTCCCTTGAAGGGGCTGTGTATCCTGACCCGCGCAGAGGACAATCATATTGAAAAAATTACGCCGGAGCAGGCGATGCCTATGCTGCTTCAGCAGAGTCACCGTCCGGCGGATTCGGCGAAAATGGTTAAGCTTTTGCAGCTTTTGCAGAAGTTGACGCAAAAAACCGGTCTGTACCGGCTTGGCTGTAATCTGGACCCCAAAGCGGCCATGGTCGCTTATGAGGGCATGAATAGAAAGGATAATTGATTATGAAACTGAATGACGGATTTGTGACCCATGAGATGGGCGACGAGCAGATTATGGTGGCAACCGGCGGCTCCAACTTCTCCGGACTGGTGCGCTCCAATCCTTCTGCTGCGTTTATTGTCGACTGCCTGAAGGAAGAAACCACCCGTGAAGCTATCATTGCCAAAATGCTGGACAAGTACGATGCCACCGAGGAAGTTCTGGCGGCAGATGTGGACAAGATTCTGAATTGCCTGCGTAAAATCAACGCTCTGGATGAGTAAGATTACCTTCGAGGAGCTGCTGGCCAATCAGGGGAAAATCGTCCGCACCAATGTGGGAGACAGTATGATGCCTCTGCTGCGGGAAGGTCAGGATTTGATGATAATTGAGCCCCGTCCTCAGGGGCGGTGTAAGCGTTTGGACGCGGTGCTGTACAAGCGCCCCAACGGAAAGTATGTGATGCACCGCATCCTGAAGGTACGCAAGAATGATTACGTTCTTTGCGGCGACAACCGCTGTAAACGGGAATTCGGCGTGCCGGACGACTGGATTATCGGTATCCTTACCGGTGTGATTCGCAATGGCAAGACCATTTCCGTCACCGACCGCCGCTATCAGCTCTATGTGCATTTGTGGTGCGATTTCTTCTGGATTCGGGTATTCCTTATCCGGATGAAACGCTTGCTTGGTAAGTTCAAAAGGAAAAACAAAAAATGAAAGATAAAAGCGGTGAAAAAGCCACCCTTGCATGGCTGATTGCCGTTGCCAAGGGAAAAAAACGATATGTTATTCTGCTGACGCTGGTGAATGTGATACTGGGCGTCATCAATGTGGGCTACGCGCTGTTCCTTAAGGAGCTGATTAATGCCGCTGTTTCCGGTGACCATACCGGTTTTTTGCGTCATGCAATCATGCTGATATCGCTGGTGCTGGTGCAGTTCCTTCTGCGGACCATGACCCGTTATCTGGATGAGTATTGCCGGTCTTCACTGGAGAACAACCTGAAACGGCAACTGTTCCAGAGCCTTCTGCATAAGGATTATGCCAGCGTTACGGCGACCCACTCCGGTGAGTGGATGAATCGGATGACCTCTGATACCGCTGTGGTGGCCAATGGCATGACCCATATTCTGCCGGGATTGGCGGGAACCCTAGCTCGTATGCTGTCCTCGCTGGCGCTGCTGATGACTCTGGTGCCTTCCTTCGGTATTTTCTTTGTGATTGGCGGCGCGGTCATCGTTGTGCTGAGTCTGGGACTTCGCAAGCTGATGAAACGCATGCATACCAGAGTGCAGGAGTCGGATGGCGCTCTGCGGGTGTTTTTGTCTGAACGGCTGGGAAGCTTGATGATTCTACGCGCTTTTGGCATGGAGAATTCCGCGCTGGAGCAGGGCGATAAGCTGATGGGCGACCACAAGGCTGTCCGTATGAAGAAAAACCGGGTTTCCAACCTGTTCCACAGCGGCTTTGCCGTTGCGATGAACAGTGCGTATGTGTTTGGCGCGGTTTATTGTGGCTATGGGATTCTCAACGGATGGATGGATTATGGCACCTTTACAGCGGTGCTGCAGGCCGTCGGTCAGGCCAATGCCCCCATTGCCAATGTTTCTGCCTATTTTCCTCAGTATTCGGCTATGATTGCCAGTGGCGAGCGGCTGCGTGAGGTGGAGCGGTACCCCGACGAAAGCCGCAGCCAGCAGATTGCCGATGCTGTGACCTTCTATCAGAATCAGCTGGTGGGTCTGCGACTGGAAAAGGCATGCTTTACTTACCTGCCTGTGGGCGATGCCGATGCAGGCAAGGAAGGTCGCCGGACGGTTCTTAAGGATTTGAGCATGGAGATTCGCAAGGGCGAATATGTGGCGTTCTGCGGACCTTCCGGATGCGGAAAAAGTACTGTGCTGAAGCTGCTGATGTGCATGTATGAGCTGGATGACGGCGCCCGTTTTGTGATTGGCAGGGAAGGGGAGGAACCTTTGACTGCCGGTTGGCGCGGACTGTTCTCTTACGTACCTCAGGGCAATCAGCTGATGAGTGGAACCATCCGCGAGGTGGTGACTTTCGGAAACGGGGCGGATATGGAGCGAGAGGCGGATATCCGCCGTGCTTTGACCATTGCCTGCGCCGGACAGTTTGTGGATGAACTGCCGGAGGAAATTGATACTCTGCTGGGTGAGCGGGGCGCCGGCCTGTCGGAAGGACAGATGCAGCGCATCGCCATTGCCAGAGCTATTTTCTCCAACCGCCCCATTCTGCTGCTGGACGAAGCAACCAGCGCGCTGGATGAGGAAACGGAAGCAAAATTGCTGGAAAATCTGCGCTCCATGACGGATAAGACGGTCATCATCGTGACCCATCGCCCTGCGGCGCTGGATATTACAGATAAGATTATCCATTTTACTCCTAACGAAGAATAATGATTAAAGCCGGTGCTTGCGCTCCGGCTTTTGCCCTTTTATCAACTACAAAAAACAACGGGTGTGCCAGGGCACACCCGTTGCGTATGGATTTACAGATACTGCTTCATTGCCTCGGAGGCTTCGGCAGGATCGTCGGAGATGGTAACAGTAATCTCCATGTTGTTGACCTTAGCGAACTCGGCGCACCAGATGACGAAAGCTTCGCCGTCAGCGCGGTTGTTGCCGATGGTCTTGTACAGGTTATCGATGTAGACATGGGTGATGTCGAAATTACCGGCGTGCAGACCGCTCAGGAAGCCCTTGAGCATATCCAGATTGCTGATGCCGTACTCCTTGGAGTCCACCAGACGGACGCGGTAGTTTACATCATAAGTCAGCTTTTTGCCGTACTCGATGCAGACCACGTCGCCGGTAGCGCTGGCGACAGACTGCTGGATAGAGTCAATCATCTTCTTGGTTTTGCCGGAACCCTTCAGGCCCATAATAACATGAATCATAGGAATCGTCCTCCTTTGCTTTGCCGTTTTAAGGCTTGTGGTAATTATACCAACTCGTTGCCAAATATGCAATAGTTTTTTGTGGATTTAGCAAAGAAATTTACTTCAGCTCGTAACCGGGCTTGCCCAACAGCTGGAACATGTTGCGCTTGTACATCTCAACACCGGGCTGATTGAAGGGGTTTACTCCCAGCAGATAGGCGGAAACGCCGCAGCTCAGCTCCAGGAAGTAGAACAGCTCGCCAAGCTTCTTGTCGTTGAGCTCGCCCACTTCCATGGTCATGACGGGAACGCCGCCGTCCACATGGGCAGCCATGGTGCCCAGATAGGCCTTCTCGTCCACGAAGTCCAGAGTCTTGCCGGTCAGGTAGTTCAGACCGTCCAGATTCTTCACATCGGAGCCGATGGTGTAGGTCTGCTCGGGAGCGTCGAAGCGAACCATGGTTTCGAACAGGTTGCGCTCGCCCTCCTGAATCAGCTGACCAAGGCTGTGCAGGTCGGCGGTCAGCTCGGCGGTAGCGGGGAAGATGGCCTTGCCGTCCTTGCCCTCGGACTCGCCAAACAGCTGCTGCCACCAGCCGCCGAGCATCTTGAAGCCGGGCTCGAAGGACTCGAACAGCTCAATCTTCTTGCCGTGACGGTACAGCAGGTTACGGCAGGCGGCGTACAGCCACACAGGGTTCTCAAAGGAGCGGATATCATAGGTCTGCTTGGCTTCGTAAGCGCCCTGCATCATGGCGACGATGTCGATACCGGCAACAGCCAGAGGCAGCAGACCCACGGGGGTCAGAACGGAGAAACGACCGCCAACATTGGGGGGAATCACGAAGGTCTCCCAGCCCTCTTCGGTGGCCATCTGGCGCAGAGCGCCCTTGGCGGGGTCGGTGATGGCGTAGGTGCGCTTTCTGGCGCCCTCGGTGCCGTACTTCCGCTCCAGCATCCAGCGCAGAGCGCGGGTGGCGATGGCAGGCTCGGTGGTGGTGCCGGACTTGGAGATAATGGCAATGGAGAAATCCTTGCCCTCCAGCAGACGGCACAGCTCGTTCCAGTGGCGGGTGCTCAGACCGTTGCCGGCAAAGAAAATCTGGGGATTGCCCTTACCCTTGCCGATGTTGTGGTTGGGACCCTGCAGCAGCTCGATGGCGGCGCGGGGGCCGAGGTAGGAGCCGCCGATGCCGATGACCACGAAAACGTCAGAATCGCTGCGAATCTGCTCGGCAGCCTTCTGGATGCGGATCATCTCTTCGGTGGGCTCGTTCACAGGCAGGTCCAGCCAGCCCAGGAAATCGTTGCCGGCACCGGTGCCCTCGGCGAGGGTCTTGTGGGCGGCGAAGACTTCTTTCTCCATGGCCAGCAGGTCAGGCAGGGACACTTCGCCCCAGACGTTGGAAATATCAACTTTAATCATAAAAAGGGTTCCTTTCATTTGTAGTCCACCCATATGTTACCGCAAAATCGCCGCAAACGCAAGTGCTAAGAGAAAAGTTTCAAAACTTTTGAAAAAATTATCTATATACTCTGGCTTTTTTCGTCAAGAGTATGTATAATAGGTAGGTCAAATCAACAACGCAGGAGGACAAACCTATGAGATATGGATTCGGCGTGGATCTGGGCGGTACCACCGTCAAGATTGCGTATTTCGACGAGAACGGCACGATGCTTTCCAAATGGGAGATTCCCACCGTCACCACAGGCGGCGGTCAGCAGATTCTGCCGGATATTGCGGCGGCAATCAAAGGCTATATGGACGAAAATGATGTGGCTGCCAGCTCCATCGTGGGTATTGGCATCGGTGTGCCCGGTCCCGTTGACGGTAAGGGCGTTGTCAATAAGTGCGTCAACCTTGGCTGGGGCGTGTTCAACATTTCCGAAGTTCTGTCTGAGCTGACCGGTCTGAAGGTCAAGGCAGGCAACGATGCCAATGTTGCGGCTCTGGGCGAATACTGGAAGGGCGGCGGTCAGGGCTGTGAGAACATGATTTTTGCCACCCTTGGCACCGGCGTTGGCGGCGGTATCGTCATTGACGGCAAGCTGCTCCACGGCGCGCACGGTGCCGGCGGTGAGATTGGACATCTGGTGCTGAATCGTGAGGAAACTGAGTTGTGCGGCTGCGGCAAGCGCGGCTGCGTGGAGCAGTACTGCTCCGCTACCGGTATTGTCCGGATGGCCTACAAGCATCTGGCGGCTACCGATGCCTTCTCCTCTCTGCGGAATCTGGAGGCCATCACCTGCAAGGATATCTTCGATGCAGGTAAGGCCGGGGACGCCGTTGCGCTGGAAATTCTCGACAAGTATTACGCTCTGCTGGGTGAGTTCCTTGCAGACCTGTGCTGTGTGGTGAATCCCGAAGCGGTGGTTCTGGGCGGCGGTGTCAGCAAGGCTGGCAAGATGCTGCTGGAAGGTACCAAGCCTTATTTCCAGAAGTACGTATTCCATGCTGCTTCCGATGTCCGCTTTGCGCTGGCTTCTCTGGGCAACGATGCCGGAGCCTATGGCGCATTCAAGCTGGCATTGGATGCCTTTGCCTGATAAATATGGCACACCCCCGACTGAATGTCGGGGGTGTTTGGCGTTGTTGGACTGTAAATTATCATATAAAACTGCGGAAATCCGGCGTTAATCCTGCTTGCCTCGAATCAGTACCAGCTTTATGAATGCCGTGATTGCCAGCATGATGCTGAATACCCATATCGCGATTCTGCTGCACACGATTTCACCCAGATAGCGCAATCGCCACAGAGAATCGCCGTTGGGCGGCGTCTGGAAGAAAAAATGCTCGTAGAGAAAGGATAGTAATACGGCAACAAGCAAGGCTGCAATCTGGAAAATTATCAAATTGCGCCACTTTGCTTTTTTCAGCAGACACATTACGAATTGTGCTATCATCAGCACAGACGCAGTAAGATAAGCGTAAAACAGAACAATTTCCATGATAAACCTCCTAACTTCATTCTGTGTACAGAGCAGCGTAGATGGCAATGTCGCAGATGCCCTGATTGTTTCTGGCGGACTGGCGGAGCGTGCCCTCATATTGCATGCCGCATTTTTTCATGACGGCACCGGAATTGGGATTGCGAACGTCGTGACCGGCTTCGATGCGATGGAATCCCACCTCGTCAAAGAGGTAGTCCATCACCGACTGCAAGGCTTCGGAGGTAATGCCCTGATGCCACCAGCGCTTGCCGACGCAGTAGCCGATTTCTGCTTTGCCGATGTCGCTGTTCTGGGAGACTACGCCGATGCTGCCGATGGGTTGTCCCTCAAGCTCAATTGCCCACTGGTAGAAATCCTCCCGTTCATAGCTGGATATCCAATCCTCCAGCACCATTCGGGTGATATCCACACTGCTGTGGCTGGGCCAGGTCAGGTACCGGGTTACATCGTCGTCCTTTGCCCAGTTGTGAAACATTGCCTGTGCATCCTCCTTGCGAAACTGCCGAAGAGTCAGCCTTTTGGTTTGCAAGGTTCGCGTTCCTTTGTGCTGCATTACTCTACCTCAATCAGCTCGTACACCCGACTGCCGTAGCCCAGCGCGGCGGCGGCTTCGATGGTGTGGATGCCGTTTCGGGATTCAATGCGCTCCACCAGATGGTCCCGACCCCGGTCCTCAGAGGCGTAGACCAGATCAATGCAGGCCTGATCGATGGCGATGGGATCCAGGGATGCCAGAATTCCAATATCGCCCATGCAGGGGTCCTCTGCAACGGCGCAGCAGTCGCAGTCCACGGACATGTTTTTCATGACGTTGATGTAAACTATGTTACCCTTCAGGTATTCAATCACAGATCCGGCGGCATCCGCCATGGACTCCAGAAAGGCGTCGTGGTCTGCCGTCCAGATTTTCTCCGGTTCACCGGCACCGTGGATGTAGGCTTTGCCGAAGGAGGATGCCACGCCGATGGACAGCTGTTTCAGCGCACCGCCGTAGCCACCCATGGGATGACCCTTGAAATGGGACAGCACCAGCATGGAATCGTAGCCGGCAAGGTCCTTGCCCACGTAATTCTTGCGAATCACCTTTCCGTTGGGGATTTCCAGCTCCAGATCCGGTCCGGCAGCATCCAGAATATCCACGGGAAAATACCTGCTCCAGCCGTGGTCCGCCATGAGCCGGACGTGGCGCTCGGTGACGTTGCGCTGTCCTTCATAAGCGGTGTTACATTCCACAACGGTGCCGCCTACATGGTCGATTACCGGCTTCCAGAACTCCGGCTTCAGGAAATTCTGGTTGCCCTTCTCGCCGGAATGGAGTTTGATTGCCACATTGCCGGAAAGAGGCTTGCCCACCAGCCTGTAAAGCTCCAGAACCTTTTCGGGCGTAATGGTGCGGGAAAAATAAACCTTGGCTGTCATGATGGTTCCTCCTTGACGGATGGTTTTCTTCATTATACCATAATTGTAGAATTTTTCAACTTTCATTGAGTAAATTATCAGGTTGCCACGTTATAGGAGTGAGGAGGTGATTGCTATGTCTGACAAGGGACTGTCCCAGTACCGGCGGTATCTGTCCGGCGATGAGAGTGGGTTGGAGGAGCTGGTGCGTACATACTCCGATTCGCTGATTCGGTTCGCCTACTGCTATGTGCAGGATGCCGACGCGGCGGAGGATATCATGGAGGACACCATCGTAGCGCTGATCATGAAACGAAAGCGGCTGGATAGCGGTGAGAAGCTCCATGGTTATCTGTACAAAATCGCACGGAACAAGTCCATTGACTACCTGCGAAAGCACAGCAGGGATGTTCCGCTGGAGGATGTGCAGAATGTTCTGACAGCAGGAGATTTGGAGACCGGACATTTCAGGCGCGCGCGAAATGAAAGGGTTTATGTTTGCATGCAGTCCCTGCCGGAGCAGTACAGGGAGGTGCTGCACCTTCTGTATTTTGAAGGGTTCAGCCTTCCGCAAATCGGGCAAATCCTCCACCAATCCATGAAGCAGATATACAACCTCCACAACCGCGCCAAGGGCGCGCTGAAAGAGTTACTCATAAAGGAGGGAATCTCTTATGAAGACCTATGACCAACGGGCAAGGGACATCCGCACCAAGCTACTGTCCGCCAAAAGGCGGCGCAAAGCTGTAATTGGTGTGGTGTCCATGTGCTGCTGTCTGGCGTTGATTGCCGGAATCGGACTGATACCAAAGGATACCCCGGTGTATAAGGGGCCGCCGGAGGTGGTTCTGCAGGCGCAAGGTTATGATCCGCTGATTAGCAAGCTGTCGGTGCTGCTGGAGAATCACAAGGACATCAATCTGGGCATTCCGGAGAATGAACCGACCGCAACGCCGGGCGGCGTCGGACCGACAGACCGTTACGAGGAAATCACCGACAATCAGGTGCAGGGTGTAACGGAGGCAGATTTGATCAAACGCTCCGACAAGCATATCTACTATCTGCGTGGCAATACCCTGACGGCATACTCCATTGATAAGGAAAACTCCAAAGCGCTGGGCAGCTATGATGTGGGAAGCGAGCTGGGAGAGGACTATCGTGTTTATTCCGCGGACACCCGGATGTACCTGTCCATGGATTGCAAAACTGTGGTGATTCTAACCAGCTGCTATCAAAAGCAAGAGTGTCAGCGCTATGTGTATCTGCTGTCACTGGATGTGACGGATCCGGAGCATCCGCAGGTCAGCGGCAGCCGGTTTATCACCGGCGACTACAACACATCCCGAATGGTGGAAGGGGAGTTGTATGTAATCTCCAGACTGTATGTGAAGGACGATGCGGATTTCGAGGATAAAAGCACTTTCCTGCCGGGTTACGGTACAAAGACCGGTATAACCTACCTGCCTATGGAGAATATTCACATTCCTGAGGAACCCACCGACGCCATGTACACCATGGTGACAAAGCTGGATGCGGCATCGATGGAGGTGAAAAACTCCGTGGCACTGCTGTCCTCCACCGGTTCGGTCTATATGTCCAAAGAGAATATCTACCTGACCCGTGGTTACTCGCACCGCATCGACGAGGATTCGAAGTACACCATCGGAAGTATGACGGAAATCACCCGTCTGGATGCAAGCCTGAACAACAAAGGTACCTTCTGCGTCAGAGGTTCTGTGAAGGATCAGTACAGTCTGGATGAGTATGACGGATGCCTTCGGGTCGTCACCGGTATCTCTGAAACGGTTATGGAAGAATACTCCGATGGGCAGAACGCTTCCGTCAGCCTTGTGGGGTCTACCACCAACGCCGGATTGTATTGCATTGACCTGCGCAATCACAGCATCCGTGCCAAGGTGGAGTGCTTTGCGCCGGAGGGAGAGCGTGTTCGCTCCGTTCGCTTTGACGGCAATGCCGCCTATGTCTGCACCTCGATTGTGTTGCAAGATCCGGTGTTCTTCTTCGACCTGTCTGATCTGGACAACATCCGCTATAAGGATACCGGCACCATTGATGGCTATTCCATGTCGCTGGTGGATTTTGCCGAGGGATTTCTTATGGGCATTGGCTATGGCGACAACTTCGATATTCTGAAAATCGAGATGTATCGGGAAGGCGCCACTTCGGTGGAATCCCACTGTGCTTATGAGCGCCTGATGTGTGGATTCTCCGGGGATTACAAGTCCTACTATATCGACCGGGAAAACCAGCTGATTGGTATGGGTATCTGGGATTATGTCGGAGATACGGACGGTCGCTACATTCTGCTCCACTTCGATGGCTACCAATTTGTTACATTGCTGGAGGTGGCTCGTTCCGGAGCGCTGGAAAATGTGCGCGCCGTATATATCGACGGTTACTTCTATCTGTTTGACAATGAATTCCGTGTGGAGAAAGTGAACTAAATCAAAAAAACGGGCATGCAACGCATGCCCGTTTTGCAATTATCCGGCTGGTAAATGATTGTTTAGCGTTCCGATTACAACCGCACCTTTTGTAGGGGAGGGTCTTGACCCTCCCGAAAGGTCGCAACTTCTGAGCTGTTAATACTATGCAAACAGGTACGTTTTCAGCACAGTTTGCAACATCTCAAAA
>JAZSEN010000011.1:0-18216 GCA_045531675.1 Faecousia sp. | reverse complement strand
ACGAGGAAATCGACTACGCCGAGGCACACAATGTGCCCCTGAAAATCAGCCGTGAGACCAACTACTCCAAGGACAAGAACCTGTGGCACCTGAGTCACGAGGGTCTGGATCTGGAGGATCCCTCCAACGAGCCTCAGTACGTGAAGCCCGGCTTCCTGGAGATGGGCGTTTCTCCCCTGCAGGCTCCCGACGTTCCCACCTATATCTCCATCGACTTCGAGGCCGGCGCTCCCGTTGCCTTCAATGGTGAGAAGATGAAGGCTTCCAAGATTATCGAGAAGCTCAACGAGGTGGGCGGCGCCAACGGCATCGGCATCATCGACATTGTCGAGAACCGTCTGATTGGCATGAAGGACCGTGGCGTTTACGAGACTCCCGGCGGCACCATCCTGTACTTCGCCCACGAGCAGCTGGAGATGCTCACCGTGGACCGTGATACCCTCCACGTCAAGCAGAAGCTGGCTGTGGACTACGCCGACCTGATTTACAACGGCAAGTGGTACTCCCCCCTGCAGGAGGCCTTGACCGCTTTCGCCAACGAGTCCAACAAGTACGTCACCGGCACCGTGAAGCTGAAGCTCTACAAGGGCAACATCATCCCTGCCGGCACCACCTCCCCCTACTCCCTGTACTCTGAGAATCTGGTCACCTTCGACGAGAGTGACTACGACCAGAAGCAGGCGGAGGGCTTCATCAACCTGTGGGGTCTGCCCACCACTGTTCAGGCTCTGAGAGAGCAGGGCAAGCTGTAAACATTCCATTCCGAAGGGGAGGGTCTTGACCCTCCCCATACGGGTTTTCTAAAGGAGATTTTTATCATGGCGAAGATGTGGGCCGGCCGGACGGACGGCAATACAGAAAAGATTGCAGACGATTTCAATTCCTCTATCCGGTTTGACAGCCGGATGTATAAGGAGGATATCACCGGCAGTATGGCCCATGCAGCTATGCTGGCCTACAAGGGTATCATTTCCCAGACCGATGCCGACACCCTGATTGCAGGACTGGAGCAGATTCTGGCAGACCTGAACAGCGGCGCGCTTGCCATCGATATGGAGTGCGAGGATATCCATATGTTCGTTGAGCAGGTGCTGACTGAGCGGCTGGGTGATGTGGGTAAAAAGCTCCATACCGCCCGTTCCCGTAACGATCAGGTGGCGCTGGATATCCGGATGTACCTCCGGGAGGAAATCGACCAGATTACCGCCCTTGTCCGTCAGCTGATTGCGGCTGTCACCAACAAGGCGGAGGATTACAAGGCTGCCATCATGCCCGGCTATACCCATCTCCAGCGGGCTCAGCCTGTCACCTTCGGTCATCACCTGATGGCCTACGCCATGATGCTGCTGCGGGATTTGGACCGTCTGGCGGACTGTCGCCGGCGGATGAATCAGTCCCCCATCGGCTGCTGCGCTCTGGCCGGCACCACCTACGACACCGACCGTCATTTCGAGGCGGAGCGTCTGGGCTTTGACGGCATCTGCATGAACTCTCTGGACGGCGTGTCCGACCGTGACTTCTGCGCCGAGCTGATGAGCGCCCTCTCCATTTTAATGATGCACCTGTCCCGCTTCTCTGAGGAAATCATCCTGTGGAGCAGCTGGGAATTCAAATTTGTGGAGCTGTCCGATGCCTACACAACCGGCTCCTCCATCATGCCTCAGAAGAAGAATCCCGACATGGCAGAGCTGGTTCGCGGCAAGACCGGTCGTGTTTACGGCGACCTAATGGCGCTGCTGACCACCCTGAAGGGACTGCCCCTCGCCTACAACAAGGACATGCAGGAGGACAAGGAAAGTGTCTTCGATGCTGTGGACACCGTGAAGATGTGCCTGCAGGTCTTTGCTCCCATGATTGACACCCTGAAGGCCAACACCGCCAACATGAAGCTGGCTGCCCAGAAGGGTTTCATCAACGCCACAGACCTTGCCGACTATCTGGTGAAGAAGGGCCTGCCCTTCCGCAGCGCCTATAAAATCTCCGGCAGTCTGGTTGCCTACTGCATCCAGAACGGCACCGTTCTGGAGGACCTGCCTCTGGAGACTTATCTGCAGTATAGCGACCTGTTTGATCAGGACCTGTATCAGGCAATCGACCTGATGGTTTGCGTGGAAAAGCGAATCAGTCAGGGTGGCACCAGTGTGGGCTCTGTGGAAGTCCAAATCAATTATGTAAGAGAGATGCTTGGCAATGACTAATGTATTTATAGATGGCAGCGCCGGCACCACCGGTCTGCGGATTCGGGAGCGTCTTTCCGGTCGCACAGACCTGAAGCTGATTACTCTGCCCGATGCGCTGCGTAAAGATCCGGATGCCCGACGGGATGCCCTGTTCGGCGCGGATATTGCCTTCCTGTGTCTGCCGGATGCCGCCGCTGTAGAAGCAGTGGAGCTGGCAGAGGGCAGCAAGGTTAAAATCATTGACACCTCCACCGCCCACCGCACCAACGACAGCTGGGCCTACGGCTTTGCGGAGCTTTCTCCCACCCACCGTCAGGCAATCAGTGAAAGCCGACGTGTTGCCAACCCCGGCTGTCACGCCAGCGGCTTCATCGCATCGGTGTATCCACTGGTGGCAAAGGGCGTGATTCCTGCTGATTTCCCCCTGACGGCTTACTCCCTCACCGGCTACTCCGGCGGCGGCAAAAGTCTGATTGCGGAATACGAGGACGAAAACCGTGACCCCCGTCACGACAGCCACCGCATCTACGGCACCACCCTGCGCCACAAGCATCTGCCCGAAATGCAGAAGATTTGCGGTCTTGCCCAGCCCCCCGTGTTTTCTCCCATTCTGGGCGATTTCTACGAGGGTATGGCAACCTCCATTCTCCTGCCGGGTTTCGATGCCCAGCAGATTTGGGATTGCCTGTCCGCCCACTACGAGGGCGAGAAAATTGTCACCGTTGCGCCCTTCGGCGGTGAGGAGCCTCTGATTTATGCCAGCACTCTGGCAGGCAAGGACTCTATGCGCATCATCGTCAACGGTCACGAAAGCCAGACCATGGTCACCGCCCTGTTCGACAATCTGGGCAAGGGTGCCTCCGGCGCGGCAATTCAGAATATGAACATTCTCCTTGGCCTGGACGAAGCCACAGGACTGGACATTTAATTGTCAAATATACATCTTAATCAACACCATATCTTCTATCTTATATTTTTACATTGTAGGTGATTACACTATGAACATCATCTCTGGCGGCGTATGTGCCGCAAAGGGCTTTAAGGCCAACGGTGTCCACTGCGGCATCCGGAAAAATCAAACCAAGAAGGATCTGGCGCTGATTGTCAGCGACGTTCCTGCCACCGCCGCGGCAGTATATACCACCAATCTGGTGAAGGGCGCCCCTCTGCAGGTCACCAAAAGCAATATCGCCAACGGCATCGCTCAGGCGGTCATCTGCAACAGCGGCAATGCCAACACCTGTAACTGGAACGGCATCCAGATTGCCGAGGATATGTGCGCTCTGGTGGAAAAAGCCACCGGCATCAGCGCAAAGGATGTGGTGGTCGCCTCCACCGGCGTCATCGGTCAGGTGCTGGACCTTACCCCCATTGCCAGCCACATGGACGAACTGGCTCAGGGGCTGTCCTATGAGGGCAGTCTCAACGCCGCCCAGGCCATCATGACCACCGACACCATCTCCAAGGAGATTGCGGTGGAGTTCATCGTCGGCGGCAAAACCTGCCGCATGGGCGGTATTGCCAAAGGCAGCGGCATGATTCATCCCAACATGGCCACCATGCTGGTGTTCATCACCACCGACTGCGCCATCTCCGCTGAAATGCTGCAAACGGCTCTGTCCCACGACATTACCAACACCTTCAATATGCTCTCCATCGACGGCGACACCTCCACCAACGACATGGTCACGGTGCTTGCCAACGGCATGGCGGGCAACACTGAAATCACCGCCGAGGGCGAGGATTTCTCCGCCTTCATGAAGGCGCTGAACACCCTGACAGTTTCCCTGTGCCGCACCATCGCCGGTGACGGTGAGGGTGCCACCAAGCTTCTGGAGTGCGTGGTCACCGGTGCGGACACTCTGATTGCCGCCAAGACCGCAGCTAAGAGTGTCATCTGCTCCAGCCTGCTGAAGGCCGCCATGTTTGGCGCCGATGCCAACTGGGGACGGGTGCTGTGCGCCATCGGTTACAGCGGTGCCGAAGTAGACGTCAACAAGGTCGATGTGTCCTTCCGCTCCGCCAAGGGCGAAATCGCAGTCTGCAAGGACGGTGCCGGTGTGCCCTTCTCCGAAGAAGTCGCCAAGGAGATTCTGCTGGAGAAGGAAATCGACATTCTGATTTCCGTGGGTGACGGTCCTTACTCCGCCAGCGCATGGGGTTGCGATCTGACCTACGATTACGTCAAAATCAACGGCGATTACCGGACATAAGGAGTCATGCATATGGAAGGATTGTTTTCCAACGCGGAACGGGCGGAAGTCCTGACCGCAGCCCTGCCCTATATCAAAAAGTATAGCGGCAAAGTCGTTGTTATTAAATACGGCGGCAACGCCATGATTAACGAAACCCTGAAGCAGCAGGTCATGGAGGACATTGCTCTGCTGTGGCTCATCGGTGTGAAGGTTGTACTGGTCCACGGCGGCGGTCCCGAAATCAGCGACACCATGAAGAAGCTGGGCAAGGAAGCCAAATTCGTGGACGGTCTGCGGGTGACCGACAAGGAAACCGTGGACATTGTACAAATGGTTCTCGCCGGTAAAATCAACAAGACACTGGTCAACCTGATTCAGATGAAGGGCGGTCACGCCGTGGGTCTTAGCGGCATTGACGGCGGTATCATCGAAGCCACCATGAAGAACGAGGCTCTGGGCTATGTGGGTACCATCACCAAGATTCGCCCCCAGCCCATCAATGATCTGCTGGAAAAGAACTACATTCCCGTCATCTCCACCGTTGCCAGCGACCGTCAGGGCAACACCTACAACATCAACGGCGACACCGCCGCCGCACGGATTGCCGGTGCGCTGAACGCCGAGCGTCTGATTATGATGACCGATATTGCCGGCATCCTGATAGACAAGGATGACCCCTCCACCCTGATTCCCCACATCACCGTGGAGGAAGCCAGAAAGCTCTACGACTCCGGCGTGATTTCCGGCGGCATGATTCCCAAGGTGGACTGCTGCATCGATGCGCTGGAGCATGGTGTGGACAACGTGGTCATCATGGACGGACGGATTCCCCACTCCATCCTCATGGAGCTGCTCACCGACGAGGGCGCCGGTACCATGGTCATGAAAGGCTGATACTATGAGCATCACTTCTATTGATAAAGAATATGTGGCCGGCACTTATGGCCGATTTCCGGTGGAGCTGCTGTCCGGCAAGGGCAGTATCCTGACCAGTACCGACGGCAAGCGGTACATTGACATGGGTTCCGGCATCGGTGTCACCTGCTTTGGCACCGCTGACGATACATGGCTGGCTGCCGTTACCGAACAGCTGAGCCGTCTGCAGCACACCTCCAACCTCTACTACACCGAACCCTGTGCACTGCTTGCCAAGGCTCTGTGCGAAAAGACCGGTATGAAGAAGGTGTTCTTCTCCAACTCCGGTGCAGAAGCTAACGAGTGTGCCATCAAGGTGGCGCGGAAATACTCCGCAGAGAAAAAGGGCGAGGACTACTACACCATCATTACGCTGGTCAACTCTTTCCACGGACGGACTCTGACCACCCTCTCCGCCACCGGACAGGATCACTTCCACAAGCTGTTCAATCCTCTGACTCCCGGCTTTGTCCATGTGCCTGCCAACGATGTAGCAGCGCTGGAAGAAGCCGTTGCCGCCAACAAGTGCGCCGGCATCATGCTGGAGCCTGTGCAAGGCGAGGGCGGCGTTCTACCCCTGACCAAAGAATTTGTTCAGGCGGCTGCAAAGCTGGCGAAGGAAAAGGACATCCCTCTGATTATTGACGAGGTTCAGACCGGCAACGGACGCACTGGCAAGCTCTACGGCTATATGCACTTTGATGTGCAGCCGGATATCGTGTCCACCGCCAAGGGTCTGGGCGGCGGTTTGCCCATCGGCGCAACCATGATGAACGAGAAAATGCAGAACGTCCTTGGCGCTGGTGACCACGGCTCCACCTACGGCGGCAACCCCGTTTGCAGCGCCGGCGCGCTAAGTGTCATCCGTCGTCTGGATGACCGGTTCCTGGCTGAGGTTCAGGCCAAAAGCGACTATATTTTCTCCGCTCTGGAGGGTGCCGAAGGCATCAAAAGTGTGTCCGGCATGGGTCTGATGATTGGCATTGAAACCCGGCGTCCTGCTAAAGATGTGGTTATGGACTGCATGGAAAAGGGTGTCCTGTGTCTCACCGCCAAAACCAAAGTCCGCCTTCTGCCCGCCCTGAATATCCCCATGGATGTGCTTGAGGAAGCCATCGCCGTCATCAAAAACGCCTGTAAGGAGGGCAAGTAATGGCTCTGAACAATAAACATTTTTTGAAGCTTCTGGATTTCACCCCTGATGAAATCAGCTACCTGCTGGATCTGGCGGCGGATTTGAAGGCTAAAAAGAAAGCCGGCATCCCCCACCGGCTCTGTGAGGGAAAGAACATTGCCCTGATTTTTGAAAAGACCTCCACCCGTACCCGCTGCGCTTTCGAAGTTGCGGCGACGGATTTGGGTATGCACCCCACCTATCTGGACCCCTCCGGATCTCAGTTGGGTAAGAAGGAATCCATCGCCGACACCGCCCGTGTGCTGGGTCGGATGTACGACGGCATTGAGTACCGCGGCTACGGTCAGGCCATCGTGGATAATCTGGCAAAGTACGCCGGTGTGCCGGTTTGGAATGGTCTGACCAATGAATTCCATCCCACTCAGATTCTGGCAGATTTCCTGACCATTCGGGAGCATTTTGGCGACCTGAAGGGCAAAAAACTGGTCTACATGGGTGACGCCCGTTACAACATGGGCAACTCCCTGATGGTAGGCTGTGCCAAAATGGGCATGCACTTCGTTGCCTGCGCGCCGGAGAAATACTTCCCCAATGCAGAGCTGGTTGCCCAATGTCAGGCGATTGCCGCAGAAACCGGCGCTACGCTGGAGTTTAACTCTGATGTGGCATCTGCCGTCAAAGGCGCTGATGTGATTTACACCGATGTGTGGGTTTCCATGGGCGAGCCCGACGAGGTTTGGAAGGAGCGCATCGAGGATTTGCTGCCCTATCAGGTCAACAAGGCCGCTATGGATATGGCCGGTCCCCAGTGCCGGTTCATGCACTGTCTGCCCGCTTTCCACGACCTGAACACCACCATTGGCAAGCAGATTCACGAAAAGTTCGGTCTGTCCGCCATGGAAGTAACCGATGAAGTCTTCGAAAGTGACGCTTCCATCGTTTTCGACGAAGCCGAAAACCGGATGCACACCATCAAGGCCGTCATGGCTGCCACTCTAATGTAATCAAAAATGCGTGCCACAAGGCACGCATTTTTGCGCTTATCCAACTCAGGTAGCAATAGAGGACCTGTTTCACGCCGGAACTACCTATCATTTATGTGCGGACTCCATATCACGCATCGCATTTTCTAAAATACAAATATTACCTTTTCGCTTGACTCTGGCTGATATGTAAAGTATGATATTTTCATCTCAAGACGAAGGGAAAGTAAAAATATGGAAATGGAATTATTTGATAATGTCGGTAAGAGTATCAAGGAGGTTGCCAAGCAAGCGGCGAATCGTATCCTTGCAACCTATATTCTTCTTGGCATCGGATGTATCGCGCTGGGCGTTGCCTGTATTTTGGAAATAGGCTCCGCCGGTTTTCTTTTCTTCATTCCCGCTCCCATTCTGTGGTATATCGGAAATGCGTTGGCCACGGAAAAGGTTATGCATCTATATGCCTATGGTGAAATTGTGGACCGTCTGATTTCTATTGAATCCAAGCTGTCCGATAACCAAACAACGTCCACCCGCTCCTCCGAGCCTGTTCTCACCTCTGCCCCTCCCGAAGCCCCCACCTTCTCCACCCCCTCAACAGCAACAAAGAGCTCTGACTGGGAGTGTGTTTTCTGCGGTCATCATAATCCTGCCAACGCCTGCTATTGCGGCTCCTGCGGCATAGCAGAGGTTAACATTTAATCCATTATCCCAATTCTTCTCTTGCAATTGAAGTAGTTTTTTTGTACAATAGGGGTATGTTTTTTCAAGAGGGGCGGATACCATGATGAACATTGGTTTCGACAACGATAAATACCTGCACACCCAATCCCAATGCATTCGGGAGCGGATTGCCCAGTTCGGCGGCAAGCTGTATCTGGAATTCGGCGGCAAGCTCTACGATGACTACCACGCCTCCCGTGTGCTGCCCGGTTTCCAGCCGGACTCCAAGCTGCGTATGCTGTTGCAGATGAAGGATCAGGTGGAGATGGTCATTGCCATCAACGCTGCCGATATCGAAAAAAACAAAGTCCGTGGCGATTTGGGCATCACCTATGACCGGGATGTCATTCGTCTGATTGACATTTTCCGTGAGCTGGGGCTATATGTCAGCAGCGTTGTTCTGACCCGTTTCAACGACCAGCCCGGTGTCAAGGCATTCCAGAACCGTCTGGAGGGTCTGGGTATTCATGTCTACCGCCACTACAATATCGCCGGCTACCCCTCTGATACCACCCACATCGTCAGCGACGAGGGCTTCGGCAGAAACGACTTCATCGAAACCAGCCGTGAGCTGGTGGTGGTCACCGCCCCCGGTCCCGGCAGCGGCAAGCTGGCCACCTGTCTGAGCCAGCTCTACCACGAGCATAAGCGCGGTGTTCAAGCCGGCTACGCCAAATTCGAGACCTTCCCTATCTGGAACCTGCCTCTGAATCATCCGGTGAATCTGGCTTATGAGGCCGCCACCGCAGATTTGAACGATGTGAATATGATTGACCCCTTCCATCTGGATGCCTATGGGGTCACAACTGTCAACTACAATCGCGACGTGGAAGCCTATCCTGTCCTTGTGGCGATTTTCGAGCGGATTCTGGGGCATTGCCCCTACAAATCCCCCACGGATATGGGCGTCAACATGGCAGGCAACTGCATAATCGACGACAACGCCACCCGTGACGCCTCCTGTCAGGAAATCATCCGTCGGTATTACGATATGCTCTGTGATCAGAAGCAGGGTAAGGTCAGCGGCGAGGTGGTTCGCAAGCTGGAGCTGCTGATGAAGAAAGCCGGCATTGACCCCAGCCGTCGCACCGTCATCGGACATGCCCTCGCCCGTGCCGAGGAGACCGGACTGCCTGCCACCGCCATGGAACTGCCGGATGGCACAATCGTCACCGGACGGACCTCGGACCTGCTGGGTGCCTCCGCATCCCTTATGCTCAACGCCTTGAAGGCGCTGGGTGGCATTCGTGACGAGCTGCATCTGATTTCCCCTGTGGTCATCGACCCGATTCAGCATCTGAAGGTGGACCATCTGGGCAACCGGAATCCACGCCTTCACACCGATGAGGTTCTGATTGCCCTGTCTATCAGCGCCGCCACCAATCCCACAGCGGAGCTGGCTATGGAGCAGCTGAGCAAGCTTCGTGGCTGCGAGGTCCACTCCTCTGTGATTCTTTCTCAGGTGGACGTACAGACCTTCAAGCGTCTGGGTGTTAATCTGACCTGCGAGCCCCGATACCGGGGATGATTGTGGGGGGTTATGGAAAAACAGAAAACGATTCGCCCCCGAAACTGGCTCTATGAATTTCTCATCATTGCAGAGCTTGCCTTACTCATTGCGTTGTGGCAGCTGTACTTTCGCAACTGGTGGAAGGCTGCGCTTTGCGGCTCAGCCACTTACCTGATTCTTGCATATACCCTGCGCCATATCCTGCAAATGCACCATAGGCAAGGAATACGCTTCATGCGACTGGGCGATTTTGAAAATGCTCTGAATGCGTTTCAGCGCAGCTATGACTTTTTCTCAAAGCACTACTGGATTGACCGGTTTCGTTTTATCACCATGTTCACAAGCAGCGCCATTTCCTTTCGGGACATGGCCCTGAATAACATGGGAGTCTGCTATCTGCGCCTGAAGCAACCCCAAAAGGCAATAGAGGTATTAATAAAACTGAAGGAACTGGATTCCAACATCCCCGGTATTCAGCAGGCCATCGATGCTGTAAACAAATCTCCAACAAACAACGGAGGAGCGGACTGAACCGCTCCTCCGTAATTTTTATCTATCCGCTTTTTTGCTAAAACGGACCACCAATGCACCGGCAATCAGAAATACTGTGCCGCATACCAGCAGAACACCGATTTCCTGCCCGGCGGTGAGAACGTAGTCGCCGACTGTCAGCTGCGTACCCATGATTTGTTCAAATTCCGTAACGACTTCCTCCGGAATCCCTTCAAAGGTAGTTTTCGTGACGGCAGCTGTCATTTCCGAACGGAACAGCGCCGTGCCGTAAATCACAGGCAGGCATTTCACAACGACAGCGATGCCGTCTGCAACCTCTCCGATGGGCAGGTAGATACCACCCAGAAAACCCACCAGTGTACCGATGACCGTACCCAGACCGCCCCACGCACCGTTGCTCTTAACCAGCGCCGCCAGCAGATACATCATGGTGGCGTAGGTAAAGGAGTTGGCGGCAATCATACCGATTAGCTTCAGGTGGGACAGTAGCGAAAAGGGTTCCATCCCCTGCCCGATGCAGTAAAGCTCGCTAATTAACAGAGTGGCAGTACAAATAATCATCGAGGCAATCCATGCCGCCAGCACATAGCCACCGGCAATAATGAATCGGCTCACAGGCGCGGTGTAGATGGAGTTGAGCTTGCCGGACTCCCGATCCTCAATCATGTAGGAAAGGCTGGCCAGAGTAACCGTGACGGCATTGATGCTGACCATACCGGCGCAGGTCCACGCCAGTATCAGCAATCTGGCATTCTCCTTGTCCACAGCGGCATCACGCCCCGGAAACTGCCCCAGAAGTTCGGTGATACCCTTGGTATTGGCATCTCCTAGGAAGAAAAACATCAGCAGAATCACAATCATCATGGACAGCAGCGAGAAAAAAATTGCGCCCTTGTCACGCAAATACTGCTTAAGATTTCTGGATGTAATGGTAAGTAGCTGTCTCATTGCTTATCCTCCAGTGCGCGGCCTACGGCGTTGAGAAATACATCATCCATATTACCCTGAATGACTTCGAAGCCACGAATCTTTCCCTTGACCTTTTCCAGAACCGGCAGAGCATCCATGGTGGAATCCAAAGTCAGCTCCGTGCCAAAAGGCGTTACATCACCGGGAAGTGCCACGGCACTGTCGGCATAGAGCCGGAGTTTGTCTTTGGCGTAACGTTCCTTCAGCTGGAAGGGCGTTCCGGAGGCTACGATTTTGCCGTGGTCCAGAATGATAATCTGATCTGCTTCAGCAGCCTCCTCCATATAGTGGGTAGTGAGGAAAACCGTCATATTCTCCTCCTTGCGGAGGTTTTCGATGATTTGCCACACATCCTTTCGGGTGGCAGGATCCAGACCGGTGGTAGGCTCGTCCAGAAACAGCACCTCCGGCGTGTGCATCAGAGCCGCGGCAATCTCGCAGCGGCGTTTTTGTCCGCCGGACAAAAGCTTGTAGCGTTTTTTCAGAATATCCTCCAGCTTGAGGATTCGGCTGACCCGTTCCAGTGTCCTGCGTACTTCTGCCGCAGAGGCGCCATGCAGGATGCCCCGACAAAGCAGGTTTTCCCGAACAGTCAGCAGCTCGTCCAGCACATTCTGCTGGTAGACGATGCCGATTTTCCGGCGAATCTGTTCGTCCTCCCTGCCCAGTACATGGTCGCAAATGCTGGCACTGCCGCAGTCCGGACGGAGCAAGGTAGACAGCATATTGATTGCAGTGGATTTACCGGCACCGTTGATGCCGAGGAAGCCCAGCATGGTGCCTTTTTCAACAGCGAAGCTGATGTGGTCCACGGCGGTCAAATCGCCGTAGGTTTTGGTCAGGTCGCTGACTTCAATAATATTCATGGCACTTCCTCCATCGTGATTTGATGGTTTTATATTAACTCTTCCAGTATTATATAATCCCGCACCGTCAAAATCAATGCTCAAAAAACAAAATCCCCCTGACAGAATCTGCCCGACAATTCTCCTTTCGCAGATTATAATAGGCTCCTGCGATGGAGGGACAATCTATGTATTATTTATGGGGACACACAGGCAGCGGTGATCACAGCGAGGAAGACCGGATTCGGGGCAGTTGCCGCCTGATGGCACAGCCACCAGAGGTCATCAGCAGCCGTCCGGAAGAGGAGCTTCGTTACGGAATCGGACAACTGGCAGCAATATCAGACAGGCTCACACCCATTGAGGGCAGCTGGTGCCTGACCCGCCGGACGGATGCTGCCGAGCGATTACGCAGATCTGGCGTTACTCCAGTGCTGTGGGGTTGGTCCGGCGCAGGAATGTCCCGCCAGCTTGCGAAAAATCTGGGAAAGTTTCACACTCTGGTGGTATCGGACCGCCAGAGTCTGTCCGCACTTCGGGATGCCGGATTGCAAAAAAAGACCCGGCTGGGACCGGATCTTTCCTTTCTGGTGGAGCGGCAGATTCATCCGCTGCAGGACGCCTTCCGCTCCGACACCATCGGACTGTGCCTGAGTGCAGAGCCGCATCCCAAGGATGAGCTGCTGTATCGCAGCTATCAGCGACTGATTCACTGTATCCTGTCGGAAACCAACCTGCAAATCGCGCTGATTCCCTACTGCGTCCGCAACGGCAGAGATGATCGATTGCTCCACATGGCATTGGAGAAGCGGTTTCGGGGCTGGGGGCGCGTATTTTGCCGCAGCGACGGAAGCTGTCAGGTCCTTCGGGGAGATATCTCGCTGTGCCGTTTCGTAGTTGGCGGAGCCGGTGCGGTTGCTGCATGGTCGTGCATGGTGCCGGCGCTGTGCATCGGCGCCACCCCACGGGTCACGGGACTGGCGCAGGAGCTGCACAGCACATGGGAGGACACCGTGGTACCCATTTCCTCGCTGACCGATTCCGGGGAGCTGACCAGACGATTCCGAAAATTTCTCCGCCGTGAGGACAAGCTCCGCCGGGAACTGGAAGCAGCCGTTCCCCTACGCCGTCAGCAGGCGCTGGACTGGCAGTGGGGCGCTTAAAGCAAAAATCCCAGCAATTTTTCGTCCGTTATCAACGGACTGGCATAGGCGGCATCCAGCAACGCCTCCAGATTTTCCATACTATTTTCAATTTCCTTGGACCAAAGCTGGGCAGTGGACAGGGTATCGCCACCCAGATAATGCACCAGAATACAGCCGGACACAATCATTTTCACGCGGCAGGCAAGGTCGTAATCCGACACCGCCTGCAGCCAGTAGCGCTGGATTCCGTAACGCGCCATGGCGCGCAGTTCCTCCGCCCACGAATCATGGGGGCAGGGATTGGCAAGTCGCTGCCCCCAGCGGTCAGTCAGGATATCTAAGCCCTGATACAGTTGGCACAGCTCCTCCACGGATCCTTTTTGTGCCAGTTTTCGGGCAAATTTCAATTCTTTTTCCGGATGACATTCGGCGTCGGTTCCGCCATCCAGTTCCCCCTGAGCCCGATAGCCGTAGAGCAAAAGCAGCGCCAACGCCTCCGGCACCGAACCGAAAGACAGAATCTCCAGCGCCCGTTCCCGGCTACGCAGAAGAATCTCCATGGCTTCGCCATCGTAGTCCGGCTCCCCTGCTTCCGGCGTTTCTTCGGTCAGGGGTGGCTGGTGGGTCGCCAACAGAATCAGCCGTGCCGCCTCAGGGCAGGAAAGCTCCAGTCCCAGCTCCACGAAGCTGCCGTAATCATGACGCAATCTGGGAAAATCATGGCAGACCTGACACAGTCCCCCCTCCCCCAGTTCGTACTGGATTTGGCACAGTCCATCCTGCCGCCACATAGGGCAGCGACCGTCGGTGATTTGCAAGGACCAGCCATCAGCATCCTGCTTCAGCTTTTCCCGCAGCCGGTCACCCAGTTCGCCGGACAGCGTCAGATAGCGGGCGGCGGATTCTTCGTCCACCGACACCTCCCACTCATGGCAGCAGCTGTCCGGACAGGCACCGGCAATACAGCGAAACCGGTCGTAATACTCAGGGCGCGTGATAATCATAATAACCTCCGCAAAAAAGGCGCAGCCTTTTCAGCTGCGCCGTAGATTCAGGGCTTCAATTCGGACAGGGACTTTGCAGCATCCTGAAGGGCACGTTTACTGTCGCTGACCGCAAGCTGCAGAATGGAGAGCTGCTCAGACACCTGATTGGCAATACCGTCCAGCTGTCTGGAAGCCACATCCACCTTGCCGGAGGCTTCACTAACAATGCCGTTTGCCTTAGCGAACATCACATCCGTGCGCTCCTTCGCCTGCCGTTCCACACGTTCGGCACGACGATACGCCTCCAACTCCGCCTCAGTGTTCTGGGTATTGGCAGTCTTTGCCGCAAGCGCCTCATCCCGCTGACGGGTCATATCCGCCAGTGCCGTTTCCACATTGGATTTGGCAGTTTGAGCATTCAGCACTTCGTCCTGCAGACGGGCAACCTCAGCAGAGAGCTGCATGATTTTTGCCTCCAGCTCCTGATTCTTCGGAGGTTTTTCCTTCAGTGAAGCAACCTCCTGCTGTGCCGCAGCCAAATCCGCCCGAAGCTGATTAACAAGGGCGGTGTTTTTGGTATTGATGTATTCAATATAGTGGACTACGTCCTCACGGTTAAAACCGTTCAAGGCATTGCGAAAATTGTAGGATGCTGCCATAGCAGGTGCCTCCTTGCAGATTTTTGGATATCATATCACATTTTTTCCGAAAACACAACCGTTTTTTCAACATATAAGAAGCCAATATGCCTTTCGCTCATGTGGCTGGTATTCTTAATCCGTTTGCGCCTGTGCATAAAAAACGGCTCCGGTTGGAGCCGTGTTTTATGTTCAATTAGCCATTGTCGGCAGGCTTGACCACCGCGATATAGGTAGCAGCGGTTTCCTCAGGAATTTCACTAGCAGTGTAGTAGGTGTCGTTGGCGGCGTTGTACCATACCGTCGGCTGACCGTCGATAGGTGCCGGGTTCGGCAGGCTGGGAAGACTGCCGGAGGTGGTGGTAATAGAGCCGTCGCCGTTAAAGTCGAAGTCGGCACCCAGAGTCAGCTTCTGCAAGCTGCCCGCACCGCTGAACATTGCGCTGAAGCCATAATAAATACCGCCGTTTTGCATCACGCCGTAAGACTTGGCGCTGCGGGTATTAAAGCTGGACAAGTCCACTTCCTTCAAGCTCCGTGCTTGATTGAACATCTCATCAAATGCGATACCCTTAGAGGTATCCCACTTATCCAAACCGATGATGTACTGCAGAGAGTGGCAGGCCTCAAAAACTTGGGAGAACTCCACGCAGTTTGAAGTTTCGAATTCGGATACATCCAGCACCTGAATCGCACGACAGTCGTTGAACATACCGTCCATGGAGGTCAGGCTGGGGGTGTACCAGCCGGTAAAGTCAATGGACGTCAGAGCAAAGCAATCCGAGAACATATGGCTGGTGGTCAACAAATTGGGCATATTCCAGCCGGACACATCCAGCTCGGTAATCTGAGAACAGCCGTGGAACATATTGTTCATCTTCACAGCGCTCGCAGGATTCCACTTGGAAACATCCAGCTTCTTCAGAGAGATAGCACCGGTGTTGGAAGAGGACGCAGAGAACATGGAATTGAAGTATTCTACATTGCTCACATCCCAGTTGCTCACATCCAGTTCCTCAATACCATGGGCGCGGAACATATGGGACATATCCTTGACACTGCTGGTATCCCATGTGCTGACGTCCACATCCTTCAGGCTGTGGCTGGACTCAAACATGGCCTTGGTGGAGGTAACACTACCGGTGTTCCAGTTCTCGCAACCCTCAATGGTCTCCAGAACAGCGCAGCTCCAGAACATGGAGTACATATTCTCAGCACTGGACAAATCCCATTTGGTCACATCGATGGACACCAGGGAATCGCAGTTCTGAATCATGCTGTCCACAGCGACCACATTGGGCATATACCAGTTACCGCTGCCGACAATTTCAGTAATGGCAGTGCTGTTGACAAACATACCGCTTGCGGTCGTCAAGCCAGTCAAATCCCAACCGGTAGCATCCAGCCTTTTAAACTTGGAGGTATAGCCAAACATCGCCGTTGTGTTCTGAACGTTCCCCATGTCCAGTCCGCGCAGATCCAAGTCAGTCATTCCGCTCTTATAGAACATGTAGGAGGTATCAGTTACGTTTCTGGTATCCCATTTGCTCACATCCACATCCGTAAGAGCTGAACAGAGATTGAACATGCTTTTGAATGTGGTGGCCTTGCTGGTATCAAAACCGGAAATATCCAAATTCTTCAGAGCAGAGCAACGGAAGAACAGGTGATTCATCAGCTCCACGCGGCTGGTATTCAAATTGGAGGTATTCACGCTGACCAGCGCAGCCATATCCTGGAACAGGCGGCTGCTGTCCTTGGGCAGGTAGATATCGTCATTGGCAAGGAAGTATACCGCATTGCCCACATAATAGGCATACACCGGCACATCCTGCTCTACATCCACCAGAACGCCGTCATATTCCTCTGCAATATCAGCAAAGTCGCCAGTCAGGCCAAAAACGATATCGGTAACCGTCGCAGTAATCTTCTTGTCAGTAGCATCACCGTTCATATAGGTCATAGCCGTACGCAGGTCGATGCCTTTCACCGGCAAATCCGTATCCCAGGGAAGAGCCATTGTGCTAATTTCGCCAAAGGACTCATCCAGAGCAAACTTCGCATTGGCCTGTTCATTGGCGTCATCCTGGAAGCCAGCCGCCTGCACAGCCTGAGACTGCACCAGCACCTGATAGGTTTCGCCAAAGCCGGCAACATCCTCGTTGGTGGCAGAGGGATCCAGAGCAATCTGGCTCAGGCTGATTTCCGTCAGCGCACCGGGAGAGAGAACCTTGTTGTATGTAACGGTGGCGACAAAATACTTGCCCTCACCAATCTGTACAGGGGTATCCGTCCACTCCCATGTCCAGTCGGTATCATTCAGGTTCAGGTGAACCTTGGACTGAAACTCTTCAAGCGTGGTGAAGCTGCCTGCTTCAAAGGCGATAACACTGCGGACATAGGCATCAAAGTCACCCTTGTTCTTCACGAACACCATCTTGTCCACTTCGTTGTTGATTTCATTGGGATTCCAGATGCCGGATTCGTAACCATCCTTGCCAATCTGCTCCCAATCCACATGGTTTTCATTGGTTTCCCAGTTGAAGTTATCCCTATCGATAACAGCAGGATACAGGGGTTTATTATCGTGGAATTCCTGAACCTTGGCATTTTCGTCCTTGGTTTCGGTGTCCACGCGCTCATACTCCAGCTGGTCGATCTTCACCTGACCCACAGTCATGACGTTAACGTCTTCGTCAGTGTCCGTCAGGTAGGCAAGGGTTCCGGCAATGGAGATAGCCGCGGTCATGGCAATAACCAGCAGCAACGCAATCGCTTTCTTCATGTGTACACATCCTTTTCATCGTTTTATGTACAGATATACATTTTAATTATATATTATATTTCTTGTGAAATCAACCGACATGTTTCCGTATGACTCTCCAAAGTTTTGCATTTGATTTTGGCATCTTTCCACAACCCCATCCACCCTTTGCAATCAATAACCGGATGCCCCACCGCATCCGGTCATTCCATTCTTTCTGCTATGTTATGGCAGAAAGAACTGCCGACCCCGTTTCCGGAGTCGGCAGATTTTTCTGTTTCAATCAGGGATTTGCGGAGGGCTTCACAGCATAATAGGTTCTGGCAGTCTCCTCAGGGATATTCTCGGGAGCATAGGCATTGCCGTCAGCATCGTACCAGTTGCCATCCCAGCCATTAACATTGGTTGCCGAAGGCATTTCGAAGGTCCACTTTGTGAAGGAACCGTCACCGTCAAAGCTGAAATTCTTACTCAGGATAATTTTCTCCAGAGAATTGCATCCGGTCAGGAAGTAATGGAATCTGTCATTGCCATCGCCGTTGGAGGTATTGACGTAGGAATCCTTTGCATTGGTCGTATCGAAGGAAGACAGGTCAAGTACCTTCAGGCTACTACAGCTAGTAAACATCTCGCCAAAGTCCTGACCGTTGGTGGTAACCCACGTGTTCAGACCGACGATTTCCTCAAGGCTGTAACAGTACTCAAACGCCTGGCT
>JAZSEN010000110.1:0-7499 GCA_045531675.1 Faecousia sp. | reverse complement strand
AAGTAGTAGTTGATGGAGAACGCACCCTGGAAGGACACGGTGGGATGGATGTTGGAGTAGCCGGTGCTCATAACGAACACACCAGTCTTGGACTCGTCGGGATTGACAATATCCTCGACCATGGAGCCGTCGTAAGCCTGGACCAGAGCCTGCTGCTCAGCAGTCAGGTTGGCGTTGATCAGAGCATCGGTCTTGTAACCAAAGTAGGTCTGAGCAGCTGCGCCGTAGTTCAGCATAGCAACAACCAGAGCCTTGGCCTTGGCGGAGGAGCTGGCGTTGTTCAGGATGGTGTTGGCGTAAGCAACAGCGTGGTAACCGACAACATCGGAGTAGGCATAGGTGCCGTCGGACAGCAGGGCGTAGACCTTGAAGAACATGGTGTCGCCCAGCAGTCTGGCGGAAACGCCCTTGGACTGTGCGGTGTAGGAGCCGTCAGCATTGGAGATGTAACCGGGGATGACATCCAGAGCATCATCGATGGTGCCCTCGTAGTTGCGGTCAGCGAAGGTCAGCAGACCCATCTCCACAACATCGGTCATGTTGTCCACGTTGAAGTAGAGGTTGTACTGAATCTCATCTCTGAAGGCCAGAGTGGGGTACTGCAGGGTTACCGTAGGAATAGTAATTCCGCCAAAGTTCGGATTCTTTTCGCCGCATGCAGTGCAGTAGCCGTTGGAATAGTGGTGTCCGTCGGCTGTCGAATCGTTGGTGTAAATCACAACACCATCCGTACAGCCGGTAATCCGGTAAACGGTCTGTCCAATGTGGGCAGGCAGACCGGTACCGCAGGTCTGATACCAGCTCTGCGTTCCGTCGGTAACACCCTGATTCAGCAGGAAGGTGACTTCACCGCTGTTGAGCTGTTCAGATGTCACGGCAGTGGAGTTGCGAAGGCTGGAGAACTCTCCGCTCCATTGAATATTACAGTAGTAACCGTTCTGAGTGTCAGTGCCGCCTACGGGAGAGGTGTAAACCTCCAGCCCGGTATCGTCAATCAGCACACAGTTCAGAGCAAAGCAGTTCTTGACAATGCCACCCTGAGGACTTGCGACAGGGGCAATATATACAGTACCAGAGGTCAATGCAACGCTGTTGGTGGTATATCCGGTGATGGTGCAATCTATGGCAAAGCAGCCGGTTATGGTGGAAGTCAGGGCATATCCGGCCACAGCGCCGGCTCTCCAACCGGTGATTTTGGCGTTCACGATACCCAGATTCATGATTGTGGCGCTGCTGCAGTAGCCGAAGAGACCTTCGTTGTCCGTGCCTGCGGTGGTGAAGTTGCTGATGGTGTGCCCTTGTCCGTCAAAAATACCGGTGTAGGGCATGGTGTCGGGAGCTGCGGAATCGCTGAGGTAATAGCCGATGGAGGTCCAGACTTTATTATTCAAGTCGATGTCCGCTATCAAGCGACCGTTGATGGCATTGTTTCCGGAATTGACCTGAGCGGCGAACCAGTAGAGTTGGCTTGCGTTGGCGATTTCATAGTAGCCCTGCACATAGGAAGGACCACCGTCGTGACAGCTGGAACAAATGCCGTCCACATAGGTATGGTCGCAATGGGCACCACAGGCGGTGCAGTCGGTGCCGGACCAGTTGTGACCGGTGTGGAATACCGGATTGAGCTGAGTGGTGGCCTGACAGACTGCGCAGGTACCGACGGTATAGCCGTCGGCGGTGCAGGTGGGCGCCACAACTTCACCGGCCTCATAGGTGTGCGCTACCTTGGGCAGCGTCTTATCGGCACTGTATCTGCAGCCGGTGCATTTGGTAATTTGCTTGCCGGTGGAAATGCAGGTCGGCTCGATAATCTGGTCAATATAGAAGTTATGTCCGGCGCTGATGGTTTCTGTTTTTGTTTCGCCACAGGCGGTGCAGCAGTAGGTCCGGATACCTGCGACCCAGCAGGTTGCTTCCTGCGTTACAGTGCCGTCGTCCCAGATGTGGTCCACACAGTTTTCCACCGCGCCGCAAATTGTGCAGACGCCGTTGGAAATACTGTGTCCGGTGGCAGGAATGGTTTCTGCTTTAGTTTTACCGCACAGGCTGCAGGAATAGGTTTTAAGACCCTCGGCGGTGCAGGTGGCTTCCGTGGTAACGGTGCCGTCATCCCAGCTGTGGGTGCAGGTGTTGTATTTGGACCAGCCTTCATTGTAGGTGTAAAGATTGTCCGATTCCGGCAATTCCAAATCGGCAGTCTGAGTTGAGCCGTTATTAAAAATCACCAGCTCTGCCTCGTCGGGGAGGTTGTAGGAATACAGATTGCCTTCCACAAGAGTCATGGTTTTTCCGGGCCAGCTGACCATGGAGGTGTCGGCGGAGGACCAGTAGTAAATATTGACGGTTGTCCAGTTGCCGGAGTTGATGAAGTATACTGTCCGGTATTTTGCGCCGCATATGGTGCAGATTCCACCGGAGATGCTGTGGGCGGCGGGAATGACCTCCTGCGCGGTGTCGCCACACAGACTGCAGGTGAAGGTACGGATGCCGTCCTCGGTGCAGGTCGCAGGGGTGGTCACGGTGCCGTTGGTCCAATTGTGGTCGCAGCTGTCTTCGTATACGGACCAGCCGCTGTTGTAGATGCACAGGTTTTTGCCGTCAGGCAGATTCAGGTCTGCGGTTTGGGTAGAACCGTTGTTGAAGATGACCATGGTGGCATCGAGGGGAATGCGGAAAGAGTAAATGCCATCTTCGTTTTTTACCATTGGAGAACCGGGCCAGCTGACCATAGAGGTGTTGGAACTGGACCAGTAGTAGATGTTAACCGTGCTCCAGCCTGCGGTGTTCTCAAAATAGATGGTAGGACCGACGGCTGCGAAAGCACAGACGGGGAAAATACTGATGGTGATTGCTATAATGAGAAGGAAACTGATAAACCATCGGGGTAACTTGTTGATGTTCATATATATATTCTCCTGTAATGATTTGCGGTGTGTACCATGATAATCATACAATATCAATTCAAAAATGTCCACAGATACCATGAAAAAATTATTAATTCGTTATGCAACGGGGGAATTATGCAGGAAAATGGACTTGCCGTGGTGAATAGGGTAAGGTGGAGGTGAGGACCATGATCGCCAGCCTATGGCTGATGCTCAGCGGTATTCTGTATTCACTGCAGCTGTCCACCGGCAGTTTTCCCCGTCCTCTGACGGCAGAGGAGGAACGCCGGTACCTTCAACAAAGCGCACAAGGTGACCTTCAGGCTCGGAATATATTAATAGAACACAACCTGCGCCTCGTGGCGCACATTATGAAGAAATACTACGCCCAGACGGCGGATCAGGAGGATTTGATATCCATTGGAACCATCGGTCTGATTAAAGGAATCAGCACCTTCGACGGCTCCAAAGGCGCTCGATTGGCGACCTATGCAGCTCGATGTGTGGAAAATGCTTACACATCTCGGATGCGTTTATGAACGGGACACCCCGGCCAAAATGGCGAATTACCACCTCTGCAGGAAGTGGAATGTACATTATGACCTGCAAGGAGAACGGCAAGTTCAAACACGCTATTCTCTACATACTTAGTTTTCGATTGATGGCTCCCCGTAAACTGTTGGAGGCGCAAATCTTCAATAAGCAATATGGAAGCTATGAGGAAATTGATAACATTCCGGATCGCTTGCGCTTTTGTCGGCATCGGTTAGGCTTGATGCAAAAGGAGGTTGCCTGGATGGCGGGCATCTCCCGCAATACTTATATCAACTTGGAGACCGGTAACCTAGATTCCTTTGACAGGGCTACAGTGGACAAGCTGGCGAAGCTCTTTGAGATACCTATACACGATCTATTGGACGGATATAACCGTGTTCTTTGGGGCGGACAAGCCCAACAGATTAAGCAATACCGGGAATCCTGCGGTATGGGTGTAAAACCTTTTGCAAAGCAAATGGGTATCCCAATCCGCTGCTTGCAGGCTTGGGAAAATGGGCAAAAGGTAGTGAGTCTCAAATCCTGGGAGAAATACTTTAAGGGGCGAATTACGGTCTAAAACAGCGAAGCCGCTCCACCCGGAGCGGCTTCGCCTTAGTTCAATTCCTGCGTTTGGTTGGCTTCTATCTTTGCTTTTGCATCGTCGATAATAGCCAGTAGCAGTTTTTCCTTTTGTGACGTAGGACATTTTAGCTTGGAAATGCTGTTAAGTACTGCATCTGCGTGAACGATGGCCATACGGTGTTTCAGTTCACGCCATCCTTCCTCTGTTGTGGGATAGTGGACAACTATGTTAATCGGTGCAAATGTCTTCATACCGAGTTCCTCCCCTTGGTACATACCTTATGCGGGGAAGATCGTCCGCTATACCTGTTTTCTGTTTGCCACAAACTTTGATTATGCATCTAATGCAACCTTTCTACATAGCCCTTGGAGCTCCATTGGTCGCTCACCCTTGCTGCTGAGATTTGCAAGGTCTTGAGGGTTAAGTAGCCCGTCCAGCGGGAATGGCTGGTGCCAATAGAAAAATGCACGGATCCAAGGATAAGTGCATCTGAAGCTGATAGCTCGTGAAGAAGCACCAATCTCCAATGTATCAAGGTTTGTTTGTAATTTGAATTCCTCTTTCTTAAATATAATCTTATTTATAATATTTGTAAAAACGCGAAAAAAGTCAACCCCCTCGGACAAAAAAGTTTTAAAGGAGTATGAGTCAATGAAAGCTTATAAATACATCACGATCCTGCTGATTGTTCTGCTGGGCATTTTCTGCGGGCGCGGTTGGGGAGAGTCTCTGGCCCCTGATACCTATCTTTATCCTATGATCTGTTTTGGTCTTGCGCTGATCGTATGGGGCTCAGACTATGCGGAGAAATCTCAGGACGAAAATCGGAAAAATGCGGCAAACTAATACTGTAGTATTAGTTGCAAACGAAAATCCCCTCTGTAAGGCGGCAGCCTTGCGGAGGGGATGTCTTTTTGAAATGATCGATGGTATGCCTTTCGAAATGACAGATACCCTATCATTTTGAAAGGACGACCAGATTTATGATTGATTTATGGGAGATGAAACTGTCGTTTCGAAATGATTGCGCCTGTCACTTCGAAATGACGGGTGGGCTTTCTCTTCGAGATGATGGATGACCCTCTCTTCGAAATGATGGGGTTGTCTGTCACTTCGAGATGATGGATGATTCTCTTTTCGAAAGATGGAGGACAGCCCTTTTGATATGATGATGATGACGCTCCCTTCGAGAGGAGAAGATTGGATGCCCTCTGCTGCTTTCGAAAATATTTTTTAATTTTTCTTATCATAGAAGAAAGATGTTGTGTCCGGTCGTGTTTGCTTTCGAAAGGAAAGGTTTATTTCGAAAAACGACCGCACATTTTCGGTTACGATAGTTGATTTCGTAAGGACAGTTGATACCGAAAACTTTCGAAATCTGATCATTTCAAAAAGAATGGTTACCTTTTAAAGCATGGGCCTAGATTTTGATTTAGAAAAGATTATCATCATTTAGAGCTGATGAGAACGATTTGTCTTCAGGAAATCCGTCGTTTTATGCGTGTTTATGCTCGAATTGTAGTGTTTTTAAAAATATATCTAGGATAAATCTTTATGGGGGCGAGTAACTTTCAAAATCGTTCCCTTTGTGCGACGACCTCTTTATCTTCCTTGTAAGGCATACCTGATTACGGCAGTTTGGGATATCCCAAAACTCACTCAAATTGGGATATCCCAATATGCCCCATCCTGGGATATCCCAACCAGGTGCTCATAACCGATTTTGGGATATCCCAAGACAGAACAAATTGAAACTTTTATGCAAAAACCGTTGACTGAATGTATAACATTGGATATAATATTAATTAGAAACAATGTTATATCAGGAGGCAGCTCTATGCAGACATTGATTAAACAAATTCGAACCTATTTGAATATGAGCCAGACTGATTTTGCTCAGCGGCTGAATGTTACCTTTGCCACCGTCAACCGTTGGGAGAATGGGCGCGCCGTGCCTAACAAGCTGGCCCAGTCCAAGATATACGATCTTTGCAAGGCGAAGGGCGTTCCCGTATGCGATATGACACTCAACAGAATGACCGGTGAGAAAGTTGCAAACGGCGATGTTGTGCGTCTTTATCATGGATCCAAGAAAGGCATTGACGGGGATATTGCACCTATCAGCCGTTCCGAGTGCGACTTTGGCAAGGGTTTCTATATGGGCACTGCACCGCTACAGCCCCTGACACTTGTCTGCAACGAGGAAAAGCCGATGTTCTACACGGTGGATCTGGACCTGCGGGGACTCAAGGTACTTACTGTGGGTATCGGTATGGATTGGGCCATGCTGATTGCCTATTACCGCAAAGAAATGGAAAAAGCAAAGGGCACTGCTATTTACGAAAAGTATGCGAAGATGGCAGACGGATATGATGTAATCGTAGGATATATTGCAAACGACAGAATGTACACGGAGTTGTCCCGGTTCTTTAACAGAACTCTAACCGATGTTGCCCTCATTAACTGTCTGTCTGCATTGGATCTCGGTAAACAGTACGTGGCAATTTCCGAAAAGGCGTGTAAGCAGATCAAAATCGTCGGCGAGCAACCGATTTCTTATTTGGAACTTGCTATGCTGAAGGATATGAGCGTGACCAGGAGAAAAGAAGGCGTTGCCTTGGCGGAAGAAATTGAAGTGAAGTACCGCCGTGAAGGAAAATTCTTTGACGAGATTTTAAGAGGAGAATGATATGATCGGCTCTTTAGAACTTGCACTGTGCGATACTCAAGGGCAGTTGTTCGAGCTGTCTGGAGAGCGTGGCGTTGCCAGCGAAGCTTTTATCAAGGCGTGTATGACCTCGGATGTTTCCAAGGATATGGATTCTGAATTTCACCACGTTCAGTGGGCGGGCAAGGAATATATCTACTCCCGTATGTCTGATGAGTGCAAGGATGCACTTTCCGTACCCGGCGAGGTCTTTGACAAGGAAACTTTGTATTGGACGGGGTATATCTACCGCTATTGGAACTTTTACACAGGTGAGAGCAGCAAAGAGATTTACCGTCAGGCCCCGGCAAAGACCATGCGCGTGGTTTATCTGATGTACCATACCATGAGTCCTGAAATGGCGATCGACCGGCTGAAGGAAGCCAGCAGCCAGAGAAACGAAGGCTAAAATCCCAAAGTGCCAACAAGGGGATTTCAAAGGGTCAAATTGACACTTTGGAAAAATAACTGCCGTAAGAGCGGCAAACGTTACGGAAATGGGACGTTTTGGTTTGAAAATGCGCAACTCATATGCATAATATTGAGCCCCAGCTTCAACTCGAAGCTGGGGCTCAATTTGTTGATTAGGGAAACCACCGGCTATGCCGGTGGAGGTACCCCGCAAAAAAGCTTTAGCTTCAAGCATCGAGCGAAGCGAGCTACTAGCAAGGGCACTTACAAATTAGTACAACGAAGCAATAGAAGGGACAGTGCCCGTTTACGGGCGGCGGAGCAATCAATGCAATCGAAAGAATACTCAGTGCGTCTTTAGATGCCCGCCAGTAAA
>JAZSEN010000062.1:0-5228 GCA_045531675.1 Faecousia sp. | reverse complement strand
AACGATGTAATCAGTCATGGTGCCACAGCTTTCCAAATACAAAGGCGGCAGTGAGGCCAAGTCCGGCAGAGCAAATACTGGTGATCCATACCGCCGGGAGAATGTCGAAGGGAGTGGCGCATCCCAGGGAAGCCCGGACAGCGGCCACCGTGGCAGGGATCAACTGAATGGAGGCCGTGTTCAATACGATTAACCGGCAGAGCTCATCGTTGGCTCGATTGCCGTCAGCCAGACGGCGGGCTGCCTTGATGCCCATTGGCGTTGCGGCATTCCCCAGCCCCAGAATGTTGGCGCATATGTTGGCACTGAGGTGTCCGGCGAGAACCGGATCCTGTTTTGATCGGGGGAAAATCCCATGGATCAAGGGGCGGAGCAAACGACTGATGATGGCAGTCAGGCCGGATTTTTCCATCACCTTGCCTACACCGGACCACAGACACAGGCTTCCTGCTATGCTGATTGCCAGTGTTACACCGCTTTGCGCTCCGCTGGCGATAGACGATGAGATGATGGCTGTATTCCCTGAAAAGACAGAAAATACCATAGACATCCCAAGAAATGTTAAGAAAATATAGCTCATTACCATTTCGTATCCCCCTTGGATACATACTATTATGAATATTTTGGGAATATTACGGAAAGTTTCTACATTTTTTGAAAAAAACATTTGACAGTTGGGTAAAGACAGTTTATAATAATGATATAAAAAATCAGGCGTTAAGTATTCCCCCTGTGGACACGTCTGATATCTTTCCGAGGAAAGGAGGGGCTGCTATTATGAAGTCAACGGGTATCATTCGCAAGGTGGACGAGCTGGGCAGAATTGTGCTTCCCATTGAGTTGAGACGTACATTGGATATTGCGGAAAGAGATGAGCTGGAGATCTACATGGATAATGATCGGATCGTACTCCAGAAGTTTGAGCCTTCCTGCGTGTTTTGCGCGTCCTCGTTTGGACTTGTTTCTTACCACGGTAAGAACGTGTGTCAAGAGTGCGCTCAGAACTTGGCTGAGCTTTGCTGAAAAACTGCCGCGAAAGCGGCAGTTTTATTATTTCCATTGGCGCCGCCGGAGTGTTTCGGCGGTGTTTTATTATTTAGGAAATGTAATAGTTGCCTGGTGGCTTTCCGGCGGAACATTCCGGATGATTTACGCATATCATGGATGGAAACCAGTAAAGGAGGAATCGTTTTGTCGGCAACAGGCTACATACAGGTTTATGCCTACACCAGCAAGGCAAGAATCCCACTGAAGGATGTGGCGGTCACGGTCACCGCGCTGGATGGAACCGCCATTGCCATGCGTCTGACGGATCGTAACGGAAAAATTGATCCAATCCCCGTTCCGGTCCCCGACTTGTCCGAGAGCCAAAGTCCCAATCCACCAGAGCTGCCCTTTGCGCGGGTGAATCTGTACGCTCGACTGAATGGCTATGTCCAAATTGAAAATGAGGACCTTCAGGTTTTTGCTGATACCACCACCGACCAGAATCTGGAGATGATTCCGCTGTCGGAGCTACCGGACTCCTGGGCACAGGCAGAGATTTTCCAGACGCCGGCTCAAAATCTGTAAGGAGGGAAGGTATGCCAACAGTTATTCCCTTCGTACCTCAAAATATCACAGTCCATCTGGGCGCTCCGGACAGCAGCGCACCCAACGTAACGGTGAGCTTTTCCGACTATGTGAAGAATGTGGCCTCCAGCGAGATTTATCCCACATGGGATGAGCCGGCACTACGTGCCAACATTCTGGCCATTGTGTCTTTTGCGTTGAATCGGGTGTATACCGAGTTTTACCGCAGTCGGGGTTATGATTTCGACATCACCAACAATACAGCCTTTGATCAGGCGTTTGTCAACGGCCGGAGTTTTTTCGATAATGTATCCCGACTGGTCGATGAGCTTTTTAACGATTATCTGCGCCGACCGGGTTTTGTCGAGCCATTGGCAGCCAAGTTTTGCAACGGCACTACGGTTACCTGCGAGGGCTTGAGCCAGTGGGGGAGCCAGAATCTGGCGCAGCAGGGCTATTCCTCTACGGCCATTCTGCGCAGCTACTATGGCAATGTGGAAATTGTCAACAACGCGCCAATCAGGGGTATCATGTCGTCCTACCCTGGAACAGCGCTGCGAAGAGGGTCCTCCGGTCCTAATGTGGTGGTGATTCAGGTGGAGCTGAATCGAATCGCTCAGAATTATCCGGCAATTCCGAAGCTCACCACTGTGGATGGGATTTTTGGAAGTCGCACCGAGGCTTCTGTGCGGAAGTTTCAGGAGATTTTCGGTCTGGATGTGGACGGCGTTGTGGGAAAAGCCACATGGTATGCCCTTGTGCGGTTGTATACTGCCGTAACTCGACTTTCGGAGCTGCGCAGTCAGGGACAGCGGTTTTACTCCATTTCGTGGGAGTATCCTAACTCTCCCAGACCGGGCAGCACGGGAGAGAAGGTCCGCCATCTTCAGTATATGCTGGCGGTGTTGTCGGACTTTATCCCACAGATTCCCTCCACACCGGTGGACGGCGTGTATGGACAGCAGACCAAGGAATCCGTCCTTGCGGCGCAGCAATATTTCGGACTTCCACAGTCGGCGGTTGTAAATGCGGCAACGTGGGAAGAAATCTACGATCAGTATTCCGGCATTGAGAATCTTGTTCTGCGAAATCCGGAAACCTTCCCGGTCAATGACCAATCCAATACCAACCGCAGGCAGCGCTACGCCAAATCAACAACCATGATGCAGTTCCCCGGGCTGAATCTCAGCGCAGGGGCACAGGATGCCGTTCGGCAGGAGGTGATTCGATGAGGCCACCGGAATCTTTCATTGGACAGCCGGTTCGAAGCTTACAGACTATGATTCGCGTGATTGCTCAAAATGAGCCGAATCAGCCCAGCCTGATTCCCGACGGAATATATGGCAATCAAACCACCGCGGCGGTTTCTGCCTTTCAACGTAACCACGGTCTGCCGGTAACCGGCGTTGCCGACCAAGCCACATGGGAGGCAATCGTTACCGCTTATGAACCTGCCGTTATCATTGCCGGTCCAGCACAGCCGCTGGAAATCGTGCTGGATTCCGGTGAGGTACTTGGAAGGGGGAGCGATGACCCCGATATCTATATTGTTCAGGCGGTACTGACGGTGATTTCCAATGCTTACGGAAGCGTCACACCACCCGGCAGCAGCGGCGTGCTGGATGAGCCGACTTCCGCATCGTTGATTGCTTTTCAGGAGATGACCGGTTTACCCCAGTCCGGTGAGCTGGATAAACTCACTTGGCGTCAGCTTGCGCTCCATTATCCATTAGCGGCAGAACGTTCCAAAAATAGTAAATAATTTTTGAATATGGCTGCGGTCAGACAAATTTTACTTGATTCAGCAATATGAATGCATTATAATGGGGTATTATTTCGGAACAATGGACTCCGTGTGGAGGCGATACAATGATCATTAAAGATTGGAAAAAAGAAATATTAACTGTCCCCAATTTATTGAGTTTATTCCGGATGCTTCTGATTCCGGTGTACGTGGTGATATATCTGAATGCCACGGCGCAGGTCCATTACTACATTGCCGGCGCCATACTGGTGGTCTCCACCCTGACGGATATGATTGACGGCAAAATTGCCCGTCGTTTCAATATGATTTCGACGGTGGGGAAAGTGTTGGATCCTTTGGCGGATAAGGTGACTCAGTTTGCGTTGATTTTGTGCCTTGCCAAGTCCTATCCGGCGCTTTGGGTGATTTTGTCGCTGTTTGTACTGAAGGAGACATTTCAGCTTGTGGCGATGCTGGTGTTCTACCGGAAGGGGAAGATGTTGTCCGGTGCGCTGATGTCTGGCAAGATTTGCACTACCGTGTTGTTCATGAGCCTGATTATTCTGGTCCTGATGCCGGGTATCCATCAAAATGTGGCGCTTACCATTTCTGTTCTGGATGGCATATGCCTGTTGATTGCCTTTGGAGACTATGTCTGGACCTATGTCCGTCAGACGTCCATGCTCCAGGATATCCCTCAATCTTAAATTGTCCAGCCTGTGCAGTATCGTACAGGCTGGTATTTTTTGAGGGTTGAAATTCTCGAACGAATGTGCTATTATTAAGACAAACGTTCGGGAGGTGCCGTTATGGAGCAGAGAAGTCGTCCGGTAGATGTAATATCGATGTGCTCGGCAGAGGGGGAGATTCGCCCTTTGCGACTGCGGCTGGAGGATGAGCAACAGCAATTGGTCCGCGTGGACATCGACGAGGTGGTTAGCACCAGACAAATCACCTATGTGGGGGTGGAAGCTCTGATTTTCCTTTGCCGTGCAAAAGTCTGGGGCAGAGAGTGGCTTTTTGAGTTGAAATACACCTTCCGTAGTCATATGTGGCTGATGATGGGAAGGATTCATTGATTTTTGCCGAAACCTGCTGTATAATGCAGAAAGAGGTGTTGCTTCATGGGAAGAACGGAAAGAGTGGAACTGACTACATTGTGTTTGATTCGCAGAAATGATGAAATCCTGCTGCAAAATCGTGTCAAACAGGATTGGCAAGGGTTTGCGCTGCCGGGCGGACATGTTGAGCCCGGGGAATCCATAGTGGAGTCTGTGATTCGGGAAATGAGAGAGGAAACCGGTCTGACGATTGTGGAGCCGGTGCTGTGCGGTGTCAAGCAGTTTCCAATTGAGGGTGGGCGGTATCTGGTTTTCCTGTTCAAGGCAGATCGATTTGAAGGAGAGCTGCAATCCTCGGATGAAGGAAAGATGGAGTGGATTCGGCGGCAGGAGATTGCTCATATCCCGGCAGTGGCGGATTTGGAAAAATTGATTTCCGTAATGGAGCGAACGGATTTGACGGAGTTTCAATACGTCATAGAGGGCGACGAATGGAAAGCCTTGCTTCGATGAAAACATTATTTAAAAGTTGAAAAGTTATGCAACATAAAAATCGCCACGGGTTTCCCCGTGGCGATTTTTTTGAGGATTAGTTTGCGAAGTAAGCCTTTGCGTAGTAACCGTAAACAGCGGTAGCAGCACCGAATTCGTTGCCGTTATTCGCCAGGCTCTCGCAGTAAGCACCCAGGCTGTAAGCGATAACTCTGGTATAGAAGGCAGTGCCGGTGGAAGCAGAGTTGTAAACAGCGGCGATGTAGACAGTCTCATCGATCTGCTTGGCGGAGATGCCGGTGACAGCGGCGGTGTACTCGCCGGTGGTGGAGGTCATCTTGATGGTGCCGGTAGCATTT
>JAZSEN010000064.1:0-4193 GCA_045531675.1 Faecousia sp. | reverse complement strand
CCTGAGCTTGCCGGAAATGTGTGCCAGAATGGTGTGACCGTTGCCAATGTCAACAGTGAACATTGCATTCGGCAGCGCATCGGTTACGATGCCCTCAATCTCGATTACGTCGTCTTTTGCCAAGTTGTTACCCTCCTAGGTCATTACTTTGCATTTCCCTGGCATGGAACGCCAGGTCTCTTCGTAATTCGCTGTTGGGCACTTTGTCGCCAGCACGAAGCTTTTCGGCGACTCTGGTCTCAGAGCGAAGGACCTTTTGTACGTGCCGGCGGGATTTCCGCTTCGGCTTTTCCAGAGTCCGGTCCTTTCCGTTTGCCAGCATAACAAATCGTTGGTCGCCGCCTACACAGTAGTACAGCTCACCCTGATCTCTGCCGGCAGTGGAGACCGCCAAATCAGAAATTTTAAGATCCGATATCACTGGGTCCATAGTCAAAGTCCTTCGGCGACGGTGAGTATTTCCGGCTCGCCGTCGGTGATGAGTACAGTATTTTCATAATGGGCGGACAGTTTGCCGTCGGCAGTCACTGTTGTCCAGCCGTCTTTGAGAACCTTGACATCGTAGACGCCTTCGTTCACCATCGGCTCGATTGCCAGTGTCATACCACGAATCAGTCTGGGCCCACGGCCGGCGCTGCCGAAATTCGGCACCTCCGGTTCCTCATGCAGCTGTGCGCCTACGCCGTGACCCACGAAAGATCGCACAACTGAAAAACCGTTAGACTCCACATACGTCTGGATGGCGTGGGAGATATCGGACACACGGTGTCCGCGGGTCGCGAAGCGGAGACCCTCATAGAAGCTCTGCTTCGTAACGTCGATAAGCTTTTGGGCCTGGGTGCTGATGGCACCACAGGGGAAAGTAGCTGCGCAATCTCCATGAAACCCTTGATAGTACGCACCCACATCAACGGATACGATATCACCCTCCTGAAGGACATAGCCTCCGGGAATTCCGTGAATCACCGTATTGTTAACGGAGATGCAAATGCTTGCAGGGTAGCCGTGATATCCGAGGAACGACGGTTTCGCGCCCTGGGACACGATATATTCGTGCACGGCATCATTGATTTCCTTCGTCGATACGCCGGGTCTTACCATTTTCCCTGCCAAAGCACGGGCTGCCGCGGTAATCTTACAGGCCTGTCGCATCGACTGAAGCTCACGTTCATTCTTGATTGCAATCATACTTCCGCCCCTATTGCTTCGAGAATGTCCCGATTGGCATCCTCAATGGACTGCTGACCATTGATAATCCGGAGCTTGCCGGCTTTGGTGTAGTAGTCCTTCAGCACTTCGGTGGATTCATGGTAGACCTCAAGGCGTCTGCGAACCGTTTCCGGCGCATCATCCTTGCGAATCACCAGCTCACCGCCGCACTGATCACAAATGCCTTCGGTTTTAGGCGGATTCGCGCTGATGTGGTAGCTGGCGCTGCACTTGCAGCATACCCGCCGACCCGTCATACGGGCCTCAATCACATCATCACTGATTTCAATAGAAACTACATGATCAATCCGTACACCCTTGGCGTCCAGAGCCTCAGCCTGGGCCAGGGTGCGAGGCACCCCGTCCAGGATAAAGCCATTGGCACAATCCGGTGCCTGCACCCGCTCCGCGACGATACCGAGAATCAGCTCGTCGGGAACCAGCAGTCCATTGTCCATGTAGTGTTTCACTTGTTTACCCAGGGAAGTGCCATTGGCAATAGCCTCCCGGAGCATATTCCCGGTAGAAATGGCGGGGATGGAGAGCTTCTCAGTAAGCAACTCCGCTTGTGTCCCCTTTCCAGCGCCGGGAGCGCCTAGTAGGATCATATTCATCCTGCCGACCTCCTAAATATTAATCCAGGAAGCCCTTATAATGACGCATCAGCATCTGTGCCTCCAGTGCCTTCACGGTCTCAAGGGCAACGCCCACGACAATGATGACGGAGGTGCCGCCGATGGCCATGTTCTGAACAGTGGGCATCAAAATGCCGGCAATCATGGGCAGCAATGCCACAACACCCAGATACAGGGCGCCGAACACTACAATCTTGCCGATGACCTTCTTAATGAAGTCAGCGGTGGGCTTGCCGGGACGGAAGCCGGGGATAAAGCCGCCGTTCTTCTTCAGGTTGTTGGCAATCTCCACGGGATCATACTGAATGGAAGCGTAGAACCAGCTGAAGAAGAAAATCATCAGGAAGTAGATGATGAGATAGGTCACACTGTTCGCGCTGAATACATTCTTGACCCACCAGTTATTCTGACTGACACCAACAAAGGTGCAGATAGTAGCAGGCAGGGAGCAAATGGACTGGGCGAAGATGACGGGCATAACACCGGACATGCTCACCTTGATGGGCAGGTTGGTGCTCTGACCGCCGTAAACCTTACGGCCTACCACACGCTTTGCGTACTGAACAGGAATACGACGCTCAGCATCGTTAACGAAGACGATGAACACAATCAGCGCAGCCACACCAACCACGGCGATGGCAATCTGCCACCACAGCTTGGGGGTAATCTGAAGCACACTGTACAGAGTACCGACGCCGGAAGGAATACCGGCAATGATATTAGCAAACAGAATCATGGAGATGCCGTTGCCGATACCATGAGCAGTAATCTGCTCACCCAGCCACATAACCACAGCGGAGCCGGCAGCAAAGGTCAGGATAATGACCAGCGCAGCCTGCCAACCGGTATCCATCAGGATGCCGGTGTTGCTCTTGATCATCATGTAATAGGCCCAGCCCATCAGCAGACCAAGACCAACAGTGGTCAGTCGAGTGATTTTCTCAATCTTCTTCTTGCCTTCTTCACCCTGCTCCTTAGCCATGCGCTCCAGAGGAGGAATCGCAATGGTCAGCAACTGGATGATGATGGATGCGTTAATGTAGGGCTGAATAGACAGTGCCAGGATACTGGCCTGAGACAGGCCGGTACCGGACATTGCGTTATACAGACCCAGAATGGTCTGGGACAGGACAGCCTCAAAGTAAGCTGCCATTTCCTTAACATTAACGTAGGGAACAGCGATGACGTTACCAATACGGTACAGAAGCAGAATCATCAGAGTGAACATCAGCTTCTTACGCAGTTCGGGCAAACGCCAGGCGTTACGCAGTGTCGTAAACACTTAAACCACCTCGGCCTTTCCGCCTGCCTGCTGGATTTTTTCCTTTGCAGACTCAGAGAAAGCCGCAGCCTTGACGGTGATCTTCTTGGTCAGGTTGCCGTTGGACAGAACCTTCAGACCATAGGGACAGCTGGAGATGACGCCGGCCTCAATCAGAGCAGCAGCATCAACAACAGCGCCGTCCTCAAAGCGATTCAGAGCGGCCACATTGATGGCGGTCAGGGGCTTTGCATAGATGTTGTTAAATCCACGCTTGGGGACGCGGCGTGCCAGAGGCATCTGGCCGCCTTCGAAGCCGGCGCGGACCTTGCCGCCAGAGCGAGCCTTCTGACCCTTATGGCCACGACCACCGGTCTTGCCGTTGCCACTACCGTGACCACGACCCTTACGCTTGCCTACGTGGGTAGAACCCTCGACAGGAGAAAGCTTAGACAGTTCCATAGTTCGTTTCCTCCTTATTCGACTTCGGTGACCTCGAGCAGATAGCCAATCTTGGCAATCTTGCCGCGGGTCTGGGTGTTATCGGGCTGGATGGTAACATTGCCAATCTTGCGCAGGCCCAGAGACTCTGCGGTGGCGATGTGCTTAACCAGACGACCGTTCAGGCTCTTGACCAGCTTGATTTTCAGGTTTGCCATGTCAATGCCCTCCTTGTTACACGATTTCTTCCACGCTCTTACCACGAATAGCAGCAACCTGCTCGGGAGAGCGCAGAGAGGTCAGACCGGCCATGGTGGCCTTGACCACGTTCTGAGGATTGTTGGAGCGCAGGCACTTTGCACAAACGTTGTGGATGCCCACAGCCTCCATCACCGCACGGACAGCGCCGCCGGCGATAACACCAGTACCTTCGGGAGCGGGCTTCAGCAGAACAGTGCCGGCGCCGAAGATACCGATAACGTCGTGAGGAATGGTGGAACCAGCCAGAGAAATCTTGACCATGTTCTTCTTGGCATCAGCGATGCCCTACAGAATAGCCTCGGAAACCTCGGCACCCTTGCCCAGGCCGTAGCCGACGGTGCCCTTGCCGTCGCCGACGACGACCAGAGCGGAGAACTTCATGACAC
>JAZSEN010000113.1:0-3451 GCA_045531675.1 Faecousia sp. | reverse complement strand
CATTTGTCTTAGACAAATGTGGACTCTTATTACTTAATCTATTCTTAATGATGGGCTTCCGCTGTCCTGCATGTTTTTCATTGAATGGTCTGGAAATTTGTGATATATTTGTTTAAAAGAGGTTCATTCAGAAACAAATTGAGTTCACAAATCCCTCGGGGGTATTTACGGTCCATGAATAGGAGGTCGCACCATGAAAACAAAAACGAAACGAATGCTGCTCATTCTGATTGCTGTTGTTTTGGTGGCAACCGTCATTTGGGCATCGTCACTGATCAAATGCGAGGTGCTTACGCAGATCTATTCGGATGATTTTGAGAATGCGTACAAGCAAAATCCAATGCTCGGAGAAATAGAGTATTACAAAGTACTAAATTGCGACGGAAAAACCGCCAGGTTTACTACGTCAGCAAAGGCATGACCAACGGGGATGTCTTATCCTTTGAAAACCAAAACGGCATATGGGTAGAAACGTCTTGGGACACCATTTGGTCAGACACAGGCAGCGCTTCTGAGGCTATTTATCCTTATTGGTGGCATTTTATTTACGGTGGATTCTAACCCACTCCCCATATTTATACAGCAAATCAGCCGAAACCAATGGTTTCGGCTGATTATTCATGTTTCATACAGGTATTTTTCCAGAGTTTCCACCGCACCCTCATCGATCCTGCAGCCATAGCGGCAGACAGTGGTATTCCGGAGCATTTTCTCCACCAAGCCCGAAACCTTGACCAACTGTTTCCGGTCGGAAACCGCATAATCGATCTGCCCCATGACCAGACGGAGAATTTGTAAAGCCGATGTGGGCCGAATGACATTCTCCCCTGCCTGTTCCAGCATCACGATTGCTTTTAGCGGCGACGTAACATTGCTGCACACGCCGGAAGTGCCGCTGAGGTAGTGGCTGGCAACCAAAGTGCCGTCGTCGTTCGGTGTTATAAGAACTCGGTCGCCGTTGATCACCTGTGCGCCACGGTATTGCTGCCAAAGGTCTGCTTGCGTAGACTTTCCGATGCCGGAGGGACCACTGAAGAGGATTCCTTCTCCCCTGTGGCAAATATAGGAAGCATGCATGGTCAATGTCCCCTGTTCCAACAGAAGCGCCGACAGCGGAAGAAGGTTCATTGCCTGCCAGAGCGTTGGCTGAGCATACCATTTTGCAGGAAGCGCGATTAGGAATCGATTCCCGTCGCGCTGGATTTTGGCATAACCATCCGCATCCGGCGTTTCCTCCCCAGGATATGTGTTACGGACATACAGGCAATAGTTGGCCGTCTTCTCTGTCTGAAATAACGACAGATTGCCTCCCCATCCCAAGTCGATCTCGCTCTCAACGGAAAAGACTGTATTTCCGACTTGTACACGCTTACTGTACATAATCAATGAACATCACCTGACTGGAACCGGGCCAGAAGTGACTGACAGATGCATTGTAGACACCCTTTGCCTCCAGACCGGGCACAGAAATGCGATAGGTGATTCCACCACCGTAGCCGTCGGCAGTTCGGGTCTTATAATAAACATAAATCGGACCAGGGATATCCGTATCCGTTAGGTTACGCAGCTCAATACCATATTCCGTACCGGAAATGCCAAAGACATCCTCATGCAGGGAGGGTTCCTCAGGAAAGAAATTGCACAAGTCCACATTGGTAACCATCGTTGCATCATTGGGAACATAGGTTGAACGGTTCTGCTCCTGAACAATAGCCCGTTCTCCCGGAGGCAAAGTGGTCAAGGAAAAGTCGTAAACCTGTTCGCCGGAAACAACTTCAAATTGCAAAAGCTGAACAGTCTTCTCACTGCGGTTCTCCACAATGACAGCACAGAAATTCTCAAGCTGCGCATCGCTGCCGTCCTCCACATATTTTCCGCTGAAATTTCCGATGTGGACAATATAAAGGCCCCGCTCCAGCAGCAAAGGTGAAGACTCCGTAGGGACATTACCGGCTGGTGTCTGAGAATCCTCGGAGGGCTGGGGAATCGTCTCCGTTTGAGCGGGAGCAGACGGATTTGTTGCGTCAGTCACCTGGGTGGTTTGGTTCAAAGAATTATCATTGGAGGTATCCTTATTGCGAGAAAGAACCACAGTCAGTACAACCAGGATCACAAGCAAAATGGACACAGCTCCGATTGCAACCATCAAAAATTGCTTTGATGAATTGTGTTTCCGTTTGGCATTAGGCATATGAAACACTTCCTTTCATTATTTCGACCATTATACAATGGGTTTCGTGTTTAATCAAGTAATGATTACGCAGAAAAAGTGCCCACCGAAAGGTGGGGACTTTTGCATGTTGCTTAAGACATGAACATCCGGGTGGCGTCGGTGCTGACGTGGTAGCACAGGTCGCCCAGATTATCCTCCTGGGGGTTCTGGATGCACTCGCCGTTGCCGCTGTAGAAAATGGCATAGCCGTTATCCATGAACTCACAGCCGCCTTCCGGCGTGCTGAAGGTTCCGTACACCGCACAGCCGTTCTTTCCGGTGTGCATACCGGTGATGTCACCGCAGCCGCCGGCAATGTTGCTGGAAAAGGCGAAACTTTCAAAAGATACAAGGGGTTTTCCGTAGGTCTTCTTCATGTATTTCGCTCCTTTCCTTAGATTTCTTCCTTCTTGCGAAGAACGGTGGCTGCGCCGATGCACATCAGACTGAACAGCATCAGCATGACGTACAGCATCATATTGTCGCCGGTCTTGGCATTGCTGCTGTCCTGTGCAGGCTTGTTGCCGCCGGTGGTAGGCTTGTTGCCGGGAGAGGGCTTGGTGGTGGGCTGAGTGGTTTCTTCCTCAGTCTTGCCGCCCTCGGTGATGTTGTCACCGCCGGTGGTGTTATCGCCACCAGTAGTGTTGTCGCCGCCGGTAGTATTATCGTTGCCGTCCTCGGAATCGCTGCCGGAGCTCATGTACTTCTGAGCATTCTCCACAACATCATCATCGGTGAAAGCCTCCAGACCACTGCCTGTACCAGTGTCTGCTGTCGGCATACCCTCAATCTTGGCGGCATCTGCGCCGGTGACCTTCAGGTCGGTCAGGGACAGGATGCTGTCGGTACCAGCCTCGCAGCTCAGAACCACTGCGTCGGAGACCCAATACTCGCCATCCTGCGTCCAGGTGAGGGCAGGCAGCTTGTAGAACATGTTGGTGGAGGTGGTCAGCGTTACAAGTCCATTTCCATTGCACTTCAGCGTTGCGCTGGGGCCGACTGCCAGCTTTGCGCCCACCTGCAGGTTGATGACAGGCTTGGCTGAGCCCTTATAGCGGAGCTTGAAGGCGATGCCGTTGCCGTTCTTCAGGTAAGCCTCATTGTTGGGACCCTGATTTGCGTACTCTGCGATGGTAACCTTGTCGTCTTTTGTGCCGCTCTTACCGTCCACAAAGACCATACCGCTGACGCTGCTGCCGGCAGTGAAGTCGCCGGGCACCACCAGCAGATCCTTCACAT
>JAZSEN010000100.1:0-11599 GCA_045531675.1 Faecousia sp. | reverse complement strand
CATGTCGAACTTCCCCGCCCAGCTCTCCGGCGGTGAGCAGCAGCGTGTCGCCATTGCCCGAGCCCTTGCCAAAAATCCCAAGCTCCTACTCTGCGACGAACCCACCGGTGCGTTGGATTATACCACCGGCAAGGCCATTCTGAAGCTGCTGCAGGACACCAGCCGCGAAAAGGGGATGACCGTAATTATCATCACCCACAACAGCGCTCTGACCGCCATGGCGGATCGGGTCATCCGCATAAAAAACGGCACCGTGGATTCGATAACTGTTAATCCCAATCCTAAAGATATTGCGGAGATTGAATGGTAATGAAACGGAATGTAATGCGTAAAAACCTGCGCCAGACCATAATAAAATCCCTCGGTCGATACATTGCCATTGTAGCGATTATCGCCTTGGGCGCGGGAATGTTTGTAGGTCTTTTGACTACAAAAACCGACATGATTGCGACTGCGCAGAAATACACAGATGAAGTGAATATGTTTCATCTGCGCCTGTTGAATACCTATGGTTGGACCGCCAGCGATGTGACGGCCGTAGCCGGAATGGAAGGTGTGGTAGATGCAGAAGGATTTGTCACACTTGATGTTATCGGTCATTTCGATGACGATGATGAGGATGCGGTCTATCGTCTCCATAGCATCCCTGAAACCATTAATGAAATAGTGCTTCAAGGCGGACGGATGCCCGAATCCCCCAACGAGTGTCTGATGGATGGCGCTTATGTAGATGCTTCCGTCCTTGGCGCTACTTTCGTAGTGTCTGACGAAAATACCGAGGACACCATTAACAGTCTGGCGCAGCAAACCTTCACAGTGGTCGGTTACGTTTGCAGTCCTCTGTATATGGATGTTTCACGGGGAAGCACCTCCATCGGCAATGGTAATCTCGCCACCTATTTATATCTTCCTTCCGATGCTCTAACTGTTGACTACTTCACCGAAATCGATGTAACCATCGAGGGAAACTACAGCATTTACAGCTCGGAACTGGACGACGCCATGAAAACAATGGCAGAAAAGTTAAAACCGGGTGTTACTATCCTTGCGCAGCAACGGCTTGAGGATGTTAAAGCTGAAATCAGTGTTGAATACTACAGCGGACTGGCAGAATACAAAGAAGGCCTGGCTGAATTTGAAAAAGCGCGAAAAGAAATCACAGAAGAACTGACAAAGGCGCTTAGAGAGTTGCAGAGCGCTCAAGAAGAACTGGAATCCAACCGTAAAGCACTTGCGGAGGCGGAAGCCGAACTGATTAAAGCTCAGGACGAGCTGAATAAAAACGAAAAGCTACTGGCAGAATCCCGTAAGGAACTGGAAGACGGCCGTGCAGAGGCTGAACAGCAATTTGAGATAGCCTATCAGGAATTGCAGGCCAAGGAAACAGAGGTTGCCGACGGACTGAAACAGGTCAATAATGGTCTGTTGCAAGTCAACAGCGCAATCGCTCAGATTGAAAACGGTCTCGCAGAGCTGGAAAGCGGCATGGAGGATTTGGATACCGCAATATCCATTGCCCAAACCACCGTCACAACGTTGGAAGCTTTTCTGGACAGCGCGCCGGGTAATCCCTTATTCACCCCCGGTGTGATAGCGCAAATTGAATCCATGCTGGCGGAAGCCAGAACGGAGTATAATGGTTATGTTGCTCAAAAGAAGGAGCTGAATGCCCTGCAGAAAGAGTATACCGGCCAGCTGGAAGAGTGCAAAAAGCAAAAAGACGCGCTACTCACCACTAAAAACGAACTGACAGAAGCCTCTGCTGCCATAGCGCAGGGTTACGATGATTTAGAAAAGGCAAAGACTGAGACCGCAGAAAAATTTGCCGCCGCCGAAGCGGAATTGGTAGCCGGCGAACAGCAGATTGCCGAGGGAAAAGCCGAGCTGGAAACGGGCTGGGCAGAAGTGAACAATGGCAAGGCCGCTCTGGAGGACGCGCAAATCGCTCTGGACGAGGGCTGGGCAGAGTATAACGCCGGCAAAGCCGAATCAGACGCGGAGCTCGCCTCCGCTGAAGCAGAGCTTGCTGATGCCAAAGTCAAGCTGGACGACGCTAAAAAAATCATCGATTCCATCGAACCGCCGGAGGTCTACCTGCTGGACCGGAACACTAATGTGGGCTATGTTGCTGTCAACAGCAATTCCGACATTGTAGCAGGTGTATCCCGTGTGTTCCCCGCCTTTTTCCTTCTGGTTGCTGCGTTGGTCTGCATCACAACCATGACCCGCATGATTGAAGAAGAACGCACACAAATCGGTATTTTGAAAGCACTGGGCTACAACAACAACGCCATCATCAACAAGTATCTGTTTTATACCGGCTCCGCCGCTGTTGTGGGCTGCGGACTGGGTGTGGTTATCGGAAGCATCGTATTTCCGAAAATTCTCTGGGCTGCTTACGGAATCATCCTCAACGTCGGCTCTGATTTGGTACTGAAGCTGAACTGGTCGCTGTGCATCATTGTAGTTGCGGCATATACCGCTGTTTCCCTGCTTGTAACCTGGTATTGCTGCCGCAGATCTCTACGTGAGGTACCCGCAGAACTGATGCGTCCCCGTTCTCCCGTAGCCGGCAAAAAAATACTTTTGGAGCACCTCCCATTCTGGAACAAAATCAGTTTTCTCAACAAGGTCATGTTCCGCAACGTATTTCGCTACCGTCAGCGTCTGCTGATGATGATGGTTGGCATTGGCGGTTGCACCGCTCTGTTGCTGACCGGTTTTGGTATCCGGGATTCCATTGTGGGCATTGTAGGACATCAGTACGATGAAATCTCCACCTATGATATAGAGGTTTATTTCTCTGAACCCCAGAATCAGTTTGACCAGATGTACTTCCGTGAGGACTTGCGTAAGGATGTGGAGAACATTCTGTTCTACCATCAGACCAGCGGTGATTTGGAATTCAACGACAAAACCAAAGATATCACGCTTATCGCTGCGGACGAACAGCTGACGGATTTCATCCAGATGTACGAAAACGGCAAAGCTCTGCCCATGCCTGTTAACGGCGAAGCATGTGTGAGCATCGGCGTAGCGGATGCCATGGGTATCCATACCGGCGATACCATTATCGTCCGGGATGCGGATATGCGCCCGCTGGAATTGAAAGTCATCGGCGTATACGTCAACTACGTCAACAACTTTGTCATCACCTGCCCTGACACCCTGACGCAACAGTGGGGAGAAACTCCCGGATACCAAATGGCACTCATCTCTGTGGGAGAACAACAGGATGCCCATGCCGCAGGCGCAAAAATCAGCGGCATGACCGATGTACTGAACGTTACCGTCACTCAGGATTCCGCCAAGCAAATCGACTCTATGCTTGGTGCGTTGGATTTGATTGTAATTACAATCGTTGTTTGCGCCGGACTGCTGGCTGCCATTGTGCTGTACAATCTCACAAATATCAGCATCACCGAGCGGATTCGCGAAATCGCCACTATCAAGGTTCTCGGTTTTACTGCCGGAGAATCTGCAATGTATGTTTTCAAGGAGAATCTGTTCCTTTCCGCGATGGGATCCGTGGTAGGTCTCGGCGGTGGAATCCTGCTGCTGAAATTCGTCATGAGCCAAATCAAAGTCGATTTGGTGTGGCTGACGGACCGACTCGAACCATGGTCCTTCCTGTGGTCAGTTGTTCTGACCATGGTGTGTGCATGCATTGTGGATTTTCTGCTATACTTCAAGCTGGAGAAAATCAACATGGCTGAAGCCTTGAAATCCGTGGAATAACAAATCGTTTGAAAATCAATACTAATTGCAAGGAGAGTATGTAATGAAAAGAACAATTGCTGTGATGCTGGTTCTGGCGATGATATTCACCCTTGCAGCCTGTGCATCCAAGGAAAAATCCAAGGAGCAGGAAGCCGCAGATAAGTTTCTGACGGAATTGGAAGCTGTTGTGGACGAGTGCATCGAAGTATTTAACGCAGGTGACACTGAACGTGTTACAGAGCTTCAGGGCGAAATCAAAGAAATGGGCAACGAATACAAATCCATCCATGCAGATCTGACAGAAGCCGATGCTGATGCTGCCGCACAATTCACTGAGGATTTTATTGCCATCAGCCAAAAGCTTGTCAACGCCATGTCCTGATACTTTCCGCAAAAATCCCCCTCTGCATTCCGCAGAGGGGGATTCTATATCATACAGGTTCTCGATAAAATGGTTTAAAAGCCATTATATTGAGAAATAGTATCAGTCCCAGGAATCGTCTTTATAAATATTGTTAGCACTCAATCGCTCTGCAATTGCTACCGCCTCAGCTTTACTTGAGGCAGGCCCGGCAAATACTTCTCCCTTGGGACCAGTGTAGGGACCGAGTTCATCCTTCATGTATAGTAAAAACACCTCTGACCAATCATCGGATACCATCAAAATGCCATAATTCTCAAGCAGAATCCTTTCCGGCACGTCCCAATCTCTCTTGCGAATTGGATCTGTACTGAACAACAAGTTCCAATTCTCATGCCGATAGACGGCACAATTTTCATATTGATACAGCACCTCGTCTGCCGTTTCAATCTTGATTAATCCGAGGAACACCGGATATTCAGGATTATCAACAATAATCGTTTGATCAATAAACTTAACCTTCAAATCACCTAATTCATCATATACGTCTGTTGAATTGTAATACGCAAAACAAACTTTACTCAGACTTCCAAAATTAGCGACTTTAAACTCCGTTGTCATTCCATCCTTGCTCATCGGGAATGTGGCGACCTGACCACTTGAATCTATAGCACTAACCACTACTGTAGCTGCATAGTCCGCTACAATTTTATTTTCCGTACAATAATGCCCGTAGCCTCTTCCAGATCCGTTCGTTCTGATATACCAGAAGTTCACAGTCATATCAGCACACAAAACACAAATCAACGTATTGGGCGTAATCCTTACTGTATGACCTCCGCCATCGTTACTGCAACACTAGAACCAGGGATAGATTCTCCGACAACAACTTCTACCAGTGCTAAATATGAGTTCAGGGCAAGACTAGCTGCGTATGACACCTGATTTGTATTCGTTGTTGTTAACGAATTAACATGTAACCAATCAGAAGTGTCGTCCCATGAAACAGCAGTCAATTTAATAACATCGTAATTCCGCCCTAAATCATACTGATAATAATTAGTAAAGGTTTGTTTGTACCATCGAACGCTGTTAGTATCTTCTGGATATGAAATATTGTCAGAAGATATACCCATCGCTTCCCCGGCTAAGCCAAAGCTCTCTAATGCAACATCAGGATTATCCGTTGCCATCATCTCAACACCATAAGACATCAGCACTTCCTCGCACTTGCGCGCTCTCTCTAAATCTCCATTCCGAGCTGCATCTGCCGCAATAGAAATCAGCGCATCAAATGTGTCCGACAGTTCCTGATAATAATTAGCCTATGCTATTGTGGTAGAATCTGCACCATAAACTGGCACAATCGTATAAATGAGCAATGCACTCACGGCAATATAAGAAACTAATTTACGAAGCAACATAATACCACTTCCTTAAATGACGTCAAAGATAAATGGGCACAAGCCATCAATTCCTTGCACCCATATTATACCATATTATAGGAATATTGCGCAGATGGAAAATCGCACAAACTATCTATAAAAAAATTGTAAATAATTCCAATTATTTAAATACCAGCAGCTTGCTGCCGACATAGTTGAGGATTACCACAAGAACCTGAGTAAGGAGCTTCATCCACTCACCGTTCCAATGCAGCATATCGACTGTGACAAAAATAATAGCCGTTTCCAATACTCCGGAGCCAATACGGCAGGAAAGAAACTTCCAAAGCTCCGGCACCACAGTCATGGCGGACCAGTCGCGGCTTTTGAACACAAAAGGCTTATTTGTCAGAAACGCAAAAGCTACCGCAACCACCCACGCCACCACATTGCTGACCGCGCCAGGCCAGCCCAGCAGGTTGATACAAGGCCAATAAACCAATAAATTGACCGCCGTCGTAAGCACACCAAAAAACAGATAGGTAAGAATGTCCCAATGCTTACGAATCAGTTCCTTCACTGCGCCACCTCCAGAATCACTTCCAGCGCCGCTTTCACCGCCTGCTGTCGGATATCATCCCGGTCACCGTAAAATCTGTATTTTTTAGCAAAGGTTTGCCGCTTGTCCGCATAACCGATGCACACAGTACCCACAGGATTTCCGAAATCATCTCCTCCGGGACCGGCAAGACCGGTGACGGACACAGCCACGTCGCATTTCATCAGATTCCGCACACCGGATGCCATAGCACCTGCCACCGGCGAGGATACCGCGCCGTACTTATCCAGAACAGCCTGATCCACACCCAGCACCCGATTCTTCACATCGTTGGTGTAGCTGATGACACCACCAACGAACACCTTCGACGAACCGGGAACCGCAGTCAACGCAGCGCCAATTCCACCGCCGGTGCAGCTTTCAGCGGTGGCCAAGGTCTTACCTTTCAGCGCCTTCAGCACATCAGAGCAGAGGGTCATCATGATACTTCACCGTAATCTTCTCAACAGACTCCAGCGCTTCCTGAATCAGCGCTTCCCTTTCCAACTTCCGCTCCGCATTCAGCACCTGCCCCAGTGTGGGTTTGGTCTTGGGATGCTTGGGGGTAAACACCGTGCAGCAATCCTCATAAGGCAGAATCGAGGTATCCAGCGTGCCGATTTTACGGGCAATGGTGACGATTTCCTCCTTGTCCATGCCCACCAGAGGCATAAAGATGGGGATATCCACCACAGCACCGGTCACCGTCATGGCCTCCATGGTCTGGGATGCCACCTGACCCAGATTCTCACCGGTAATTAGTGCGCCGCAGCCATCGCCCTTAGCAATACGCTGAGAAATCTCCATCATGAACCGGCGCATAATCAGGGTAAAGAATTCCTCGGGGCAGTTATCCCGAATGGCCTCCTGAATCTGGGTAAAGCTGACCACGTTCACAGTCATACGGCCGGAGTAACGGGTCACCAGTCGTGCCAGCTCCAGCACCTTATCCTTGGCAAGCTGAGAGGTGTAGGGATAGGAGAAAAAATGGACACACTCAATCTCCATGCCCCGCTTTGCCATCATATAGGCTGCAACAGGAGAGTCGATACCGCCGGAGAGCAGACACATGGCGCGACCGCCCACACCGGTGGGCAGACCGCCTGCACCGGGCTCAGCAGGACCATGAACATAAGCCGCCAAATCCCGAACCTCAACATATACAACATAATCCGGATGGTGAACATCCACCTCTACGGAAGGGTGCGCCTCTGCCAGCCGACCGCCGATTTCCTGGGAAATGGCAATGGAGGTCATGGGGAAGGACTTATCCGAGCGCTTGGACTCCACCTTGAAGGACTTGGCGCAATCCAAATCTTCACCCAGATACTCCTCAATGGCATTGAAGATAGAATCCAGATCCTTGTCGCAGGGACGGCAGCGGCACAGGCTGACCACGCCAAAAATAGAGTGGCAGGCCTCCCATGCACCTTCCACATCCGCCTCATCATCCATAGGCTGGACATAGACGGTGGACTGCATAATATATACATCAAAATTGCCGTAAGGCTTCATCCGGCGGCGGACATTCTGCCGCAGCTTATTCTCAAACTGGCGCTTGTTGGCACCCTTCAGGACGATTTCGCCCAGCTTCATCAAAAAAATCTCGTTCATCGATTTCTTCTCCTTTTATACTACATCCTTGCCCAAATCAGATTCCTTCACATCAGGGTGGAAATAACGGTCTTTCTTCTTCCGGTTCTTATACCGAATCGCTTTCCGGGGACAGCGGTGATAACAGCCCAGACAAGCTACACAACTTTGACCAAATACGATTTTCCCTTCCTTGATTGTGATATTCCCACTGGGACACAAATTCAGACATTTTCCACAACCGATGCATTCCTCTGTTACAGAAAAGTCATTTGCGATTAAATGCCAGTTGGATTTGTTGACCTGATACGCCTGTCGTCTGGTTTTCTTCTCGGCTGGGATGTGAAGTGCTTCCTGCTCAATTGAGGAAATGATTTCATCCAGTTTCCTGGGGGCATTACGAAGTGCTATCTTATTGTAAAAAGAAGGTGTTGAAAAGGTAAGTGTGTAGTTTTCCACCATCTTAACAGCATATACGCCCCGGATATCCAAACCATTTTCCTTAGCATATTCAAAAGCCAGACGGTCTGCTCCACCGACCATACCACCATAGGTCAGTATCATGTACACCGTCTGTCCACGAAGTCGCGGAAGAAGGTCAAATACATGACACGGAAGTCCATAGGAATAGATGGGACACACCAGAACGATTCTATCGTATTCGGAGCCATTACCTTTGTATTTGGGAATGTAGCGTATCTCACCGGACAGCCTAGACTGCACCATTCGGGCCGCAAACAAGCTGTTGCCGGTGGATGAAAAATACAATATTCCGTTCATAGCCTGCCCCTATCGATTACCAAAATTCACAGTCCGGTATTGAATCGCTTCTGCGATATGCTCCGGCTTGATGCTTTCACTTCCATCCAGATCCGCCACAGTCCGTGCCACACGAAGGATACGGTCGTAGCTTCTGGCGGTCAGACCCAGCGCATCAAAGGCCTGTTTCATCAACGTCGCACAATCTTCATCCAGAGCACAAAATTGACGCATTTCATTGGGACCCATGCGGGCATTGCACATCCCGCTGGAATCACCAAAGCGTACATTCTGAATGTGGCGGGCAGCATCCACACGAGTCTTGATGGTCGCGGAGGGTTCCGCCTCCGCCCTTGCCCGCAGCTCTTCGAAATGCACCGCCGGAACCTCCACCACAATGTCGATTCGGTCCAGCAGCGGTCCGGAAATTCGGCTGCGGTAATCCTCCACAGAACGTTCCGAGCATCTGCAACGCCCGGACGGGTCACCGTACCAGCCGCATTTGCAAGGGTTCATGGCGCAGACCATCATAAATTCCGCTGGATAAGTTACCGCGCCGGACACTCTGGAAATGGTCACCACGCCATCCTCCAAAGGCTGACGCATCAAATCCAGTGTATCCTTACGGAACTCCGGCAATTCATCCAGGAATAATACGCCTTTGTGGGCCATAGAAATTTCACCGGGTTTTGGATTGGTTCCACCACCAACCAGACCGGCATTAGAAATGGTGTGGTGAGGTGAACGGAAGGGTCTGCGAATCAGCAGCGGTTCCTTCGCCGTCAAAGCTCCCACGACCGAATAAATCTGGGTCACTTCCAGCGACTCATTCCATGTCATATCCGGCAGAATAGAGGGAATTCGCTTGCTGAGCATGCTTTTGCCGGATCCGGGCGGTCCAATCAGCAAAACATTGTGACTGCCGGCAGCAGCCACCTCCAGCGCCCGTTTCACATTTTCCTGACCAAGTACATCCTTGAAGTCCAATCCGCCACCCAGATTCCGGTTGGGCATCCATGGCGGTTCTTCTTCGATGATGGTCTCTCCATTCAAGCATGCTGCCAGTTCCCGAACATTGCGAACCGGAATGATTGCAGGACCTCTGGCGAGGGTCGCCTCCGGTGCATTTTCAGCAGGAACGAACAAGGTTTGAATCCCTTCCCGCTTGGCAGCCAATGCCATGGGCAGCACGCCATTGATAGGACGCACTTGTCCATCCAGCGCCACCTCGCCCACAAACGCACTACTGGAGCGCGGTCTGCGGATACCGCCGCAGGCAGACATAATGCTCAGCAGGATGGGCAAATCGTAATGTGTACCGGCCTTTTTCAAATTCGCCGGAGCAAGATTGACCGTAATGCGACTGGTCGGAAAATGCAGTCCGCTGTTCTTGGCCGCAGCACGGACACGTTCCCGTGCCTCCTTTACCGCCGCATCGGGCAGACCAACAATATCAAACCCGGGCAAACCGTTGGAAATATAGCACTCGGCAACCACACTGCTGCCCCGAATTCCGTTGATTCCCAACGTATGGACACTACAAATCATCCTTTTCGCCCCTTTCTCCCATTTTATCACATCATACCCTATTTCAATAAAAAACTCAATCCTTTTTTATCAATTCAATCACATCACGCAAGCTATCCGCCTGTGCAGACAGCATTCTCCTCACTTCTTCATCAGGCTGATCCATATCCGGAATCATCACCGTCATGCAGCCAGCCCGATACGCCGACAACACTCCGGCCGGAGAATCTTCCAACGCAAGACAATCCTCCGGCGCAAGTCCAAGGCTTGCTGCACCATACAAATAGATGTCCGGCTCCGGTTTTCCCTTTGCCACATCGTAACCGGTACAGATTTTACCGAACCGGTCCAACAGTCCCAGCGGCCCCAGATATCTCTGCACCCGTTCCAACGGTGAGGAAGTAGTGATTGCCCGCGGGATTCCCTGTTCATCCAGATAATCCAAAAGCTCCCTTATCCCCTGCTTCGCCTCAACACCATGTTCATCGATATACTTATCCATCATTTCGATGCGTTTTGCACGAACTTTCTCTATGGAAATCCCCTTTCCAAAGTAGCTTTCCAGCTTTGCCTGTCCGGCGGTGCGACTCAAACTGCGCATACCAAGAGCCTGCTCCCATGTCATGGGATACCCCAGCTCATTGGCAGCCTCCCCCCAGAACCGCGCATACAATTTCTCCGTATCCAGCACAATACCATCCATATCGAACAGCACACCGCGTACCGTCTTCATTTCTTTATACATTTTGTAACCCACAAAATCAGCTCCTCTTGTTTTGAAATATTATAACGTATTCTCCCAGGAAAGACAACTGTCTCCAGTGTCGGAAAAATAAGTTTTTTCTTTTTTCCTGACCCATTTTCGCTTTACAAACGGAAATGAAAGTGCTATTATGTAGGGGACAAAGTTTGAATACTTTAGGAGGTATTTCATTTTGGCTAGAAAATTCAAAACTATGGACGGCAATACCGCTGCCGCCCACGTTAGCTACGCATTCACCGAAGTAGCTGGCATCTACCCCATCACCCCCTCTTCCCCCATGGCCGACAATGTGGACCAGTGGTCTGCTGCCGGTCGGAAGAACATCTTCGGCGACACCGTCAAGGTCGTTGAGATGCAGTCCGAGGCCGGTGCTGCCGGTACCGTTCACGGCTCTCTTGCCGCCGGTGCTCTGACCACCACCTACACCGCCTCTCAGGGTCTGCTGCTGATGATCCCCAATATGTACAAGATCGCCGGCGAGCTGCTGCCCAGCGTGTTCCATGTCTCTGCCCGTACCGTCGCTGCTCAGTCTCTGAACATCTTCGGCGACCATTCCGACGTCTACGCCTGCCGTCAGACCGGTTTCGCTATGCTGGCCGAGACCAACGTGCAGGAAGTTATGGATCTGGGTGCTGTCGCTCACCTGGCTTCCATCGAGGGTCGTGTTCCCTTCATCAACTTCTTCGACGGTTTCCGTACCTCTCACGAGATTCAGAAGATTGCCATCTGGGATTACGAAGATCTGAAAGAGATGTGCAACATGGAGGCTGTTGAGGCTTTCCGTAAGCACTCCCTGAACCCCGAGCGTCCCGCAATGCGCGGCTCCCACGAGAATGACGATATCTTCTTCCAGCACCGTGAGGCCTGCAACAAGTACTACAACGCTCTGCCCG
>JAZSEN010000049.1:0-14231 GCA_045531675.1 Faecousia sp. | reverse complement strand
CAGTCATCTGGAAGTGATTCTGCTGGATGACGGCGCAAAAGACAATTCCGGCGCCATGTGCGATACGTATATGCAGAAGGACCCCAGAATCCGTGTGGTTCATAAGGAAAACGGTGGCTTAAGCAGCGCCCGCAATGCAGGTATCGATATTGCCACCGGGGAATATCTGGGCTTCGTGGACAGCGACGACTGGATCGAGCCGGAGTTCGTGCAGACCCTGCTGGATGCCATGGAAGCCAGCGGCGGGGATATTGCCGAATGTGGCATCCGTCTGGTGGCGGAGGACGGCACCGTTCTGCGCCAACGGGGACCGTCGAAAGACGAGAGTCTTGATAAAATGGAAGCGCTGCGTCGTCTGGTGCTGGAAAAGGGGGTCTACCAGACCGTCTGGAACAAGCTGTACCGGCGGCAGGTGATTGAAGGCATCCTCTTTGAAAAGGGAAAATGCAACGAGGATGATTTCTGGACCTATCAAATCTTCGACCGCATCCAAAAGCTGGCGCTGGTGGAAAAGCCAATGCTCAACTACCTCCAGCGTGGCGGCAGTATTATGGGAGTCGACTATTCCCTGAAACGTCTGGATGGCATCGAAGCCCGTCACAGACGGATGAGCCATCTTCAAAAATATCACACTCTGGCGGCGCTGACCCGACAGCAGCTGGTGCTGGAAATCCTGTGGCACCTTCAGAAGGCGCTGCGGGAGCTGGAGGACGGAGAAAAAGATCATGCTGTGGCGATTCTGCTGGACACGCTCCGCGCTACTCCGAAGGTGTCAGGCAGAAACCTGACCCTGAATATCAAATATCGTATCTGGTATGGATTGTTCCTGGCTGCGCCGGTGGCCACCGCAAAGTTGCGCAACCGGTTGGGAATCGGTCTGTAAAAGGAGATTGAAAATGAATTCTATCATCATATCCATTGTGGTCCCTGTCTACAACGCGGAGCGGTTTATCGGCCGGATGATTGAAAGTGTCGAACCCCAGCTCACCGATGAAATGGAACTGATTCTGGTCAACGACGGCTCGACCGACAATAGTGGTGCCATCTGCGACCGTTATGCACAGAAGAATCCCCGAATTCAGGTGATTCATAAGGAAAACGGGGGCGTGTCTACCGCCCGTAATGCGGGCATTGACCGGGCCCGTGGACAGTATATCTCTTTTGTGGATTCCGATGATACCATGGATGCCGGTTCCTATGAAAAAATCCGGCAGATTATTCAGGATTATCAGCCTGATATGATTGATTTCGGCTGGAAATATATCAGCCCCAAGGGGTTAATCAGCGGTCATCAGCATGAGTTGCCTAAGGATACGCTTCTGGGTGAGGATTTCATTATCGAAAAAATTATGCCGCCGATGCTGAATTTGAGTCCGGATAAGGCATATTTCATATTTCCGTTCAGCTGTAATAAGCTGTTTCGCCGGAGTATTCTGGATGAGCAGGGTATCCGGTTTGAGGTGAAGTATCGGGTCTGGGAGGACCGCCCCTTTGTTGTACAATATCTAAGTTACTGCCGTAGTTACTACTCCATTCCAGATCAGTTCTATAATTATGTTGGCACGCCCGGTTCGCTGAGTGTACGCTACGACCCGCATTTTCTGGAAATCATTCTGTGGACTTACGGCGAGTATGTTCGGTATTTCGGTGACCGTTTTGAGTTCGATACCCCCTACGCCAACAGCTATTGGTGTACCGCTATTGAAAAGATGATTTTCCGCTCTCTGGAGGAGGCGGAGGAGTCTATGCACATTCACTCATACATTCTGGACGCGCTGGGCCACGAGCAAGTGATTTACTGGTATGACCACAGAGGTCCTTGCGGTCCTTTTGAGAAGAAGGTCACCGCGCTGGTGGTTGCCGGACAGCGGGAGCAGGCACTGAAATGTTACATTGCCGAGTCCGCCAAACGCCGTAAGCAGCGGAACGGTGATTTGCGTGCACGCCTCGGCAGGGTGATTCGCCGGATTCTGAAGAAGTAACCAAGGAGCCATTGTATGAAAAAAGTGTTGTTTATGCATACCGGCAGCGGCAATCACGGCTGTGAGGCACTGGTGCGAACCACCGCCAAGCTGTTGGGCGGACCGAAGGATGTGGTTCTGTGGTCCAACCTAAAGGCTGAGGAATACCACTATGGTACAGCCTTGCTGGTGGAGCAGGTGGTGGGCAGCGAAGAGCTGAAGCGCTGGTCACCTGCCCATCTGGAGGCAATCATCCGTGGGTATTTGCTGCGGCAGAAGGAAGGACGGCTGAATGTTTTTATTCGGAAGCTGTTCAAAAAAAGCATTGCCATCTCCATCGGCGGCGATAACTATTGCTACCCGTGGTCTGCCGGTCAGGGAGTCAAGCTGGATGCGAAAATTCGCAAGATGGGTGTGAAAACCGTCCTTTGGGGCTGCTCCATTGATGAGGAATCGCTGACCGATTCGGTCCGTCAGGATTTGGCTGCCTTCGATTTGATTACCGCCCGGGAATCGCTGACTTATCAGCTTCTGAAAGATATCAATCCCCGCACGGTGAAGGTGGCGGACCCTGCTTTCCTGCTGGAAAAGGTGGAGCTGCCGCTGCCGGAAGGCTTCCTGCCGGGTAACACCGTGGGCATCAACGTCAGCCCCATGGTTATGGACTACGGCAATGGCAATGCCATCATGGACAATTATGAGCAGCTTATCCGTTACATCATTGATGCGACGGATATGAATATCTGCCTGATTCCCCATGTGGTCTGGGAATTCAACGACGACCGTAAGCCTCTGGCGCTTCTCTACGAAAAATTCAAGGACACCGGACGGATTTGCATGGTGGGCGACCACAACTGTATGGAGCTGAAGGGCTTCATCAGCCGCTGCCGTTTCTTTATCGGCGCCCGCACCCATGCCACGATTGCGGCTTACTCCAGCTGTGTCCCCACACTGGTAGCGGGTTACAGTATCAAGTCCCGTGGCATCGCAATAGACCTATTTGGCACAGAGAATAATTATGTGGTGCCGGTGCAGCAGATGGAGGACTCCAATCAGCTGACTGCGGCCTTCCGCTGGCTGGCAGAGCGGGAGAATCAGATTGCAACCCGACTCCGGAATGTAATCCCTGCCTATCAGGAAACTGCCAGAATGGCGGCGGATCGGCTGGAGGACTTAATTCGATAACTTTACGGAAAGGCGGAATTATGACCGGACTGGAAAACACGGGTATATCCGGAACGCTCATGCAGGTCTGTGATTACCTTGCCGAGTTAAGGCGTTCCGCCACATCCATGGATTAGTAATACAACGATTAAGAGGAGACAGGCATGAGTGAACCTCTGGTAACAATCATTACCCCTTGCTTCAACGGGGAAGACTTTCTGGACAAGTATTTTGATACAATTCTGGCTCAGACCTACCGTAACCTCCAACTGATTTTCGTCAATGACGGATCGACGGACCGGACGGAGGAGATTGCGCTGTCCTATGCGGATGCGCTGGCGAACCGGGGTATTGAGTTTAAGTATCTGTACCAGCCCAACGGCGGACAGGCAAAGGCCATGAATACGGGCTTCCGTCACATGACCGGCACCTATCTGGTATGGCCGGATTCCGACGATTTGCTGGAGCCGGATAGTATTGAAAACCGGGTCCGTTTTTTTAAGGAGAATCCGCAGTATGTGATGGTGCGCAGCAATGCGGATGCCTTCGATTACACAACCGGAAAGCATCTGTGGAACTATGCCGCGAAATCCGACAAGGTCAGCAAGGATATTTTTCTGGATTTGGTTCTTGAGAAAACCTATTGCTGCTGCGGCTGCTATATGATACAGGTGGATGCCTTTCGGGAGATTTATCCGAATCTGACCATCATGGAGCATGAGCAGGGGCAGAACTGGCAAATCCTGATTCCCATGGCAGGGCGGCATCCCTGCGGATATCTGGACGAGGTCCAGTATCATTGCGCGATGCGCCCGAACAGTCACTCACGGCTTAAGCGGACTGTGGAAGAGGAAGTACTCCGTCGGCTGGGACTTCGGGAAATTCTGGAGGACGGCATCCGGCGCTCCGGAAGGACCGATCAGGACTATGAAAAGCTGGTGGAGCTGAAATATCAGCGTATTATCATGCAGCTTTATGCCGATGCCGGCATGAAGAAGGAGACAGAGGCGTACTACAATGCTTTGCTGGCTGCGCAGGCTGTGGAAGAAAATGACCATTTAGCGTATTTGAAGCTGATGCACCCCTTGCGCTATCGGATATGTATGCTGAATAAAAATGCGAAATCCCTGTGCAAGAGAATAAAACGACGTTTGCATTTGAGGTGATGGTAATGTGGATTCGAACAGAGGACTGCACCGGCTGCGGTGCCTGCGCCGCGGTTTGTCCCAAAGCGTGTATCGCTATGAAGCCGGACAGCGAGGGATTTTTATACCCCCAAATCGATACGACCCGATGCGTGAACTGCCACCGCTGTGAGCAGGTTTGTCCGGTGCATCAGGGTGTTCTGCTGTTTGACGAAACCAAAGCCGTCGCCGCACAGAATCAGAATGATTCAATCCGTCAGTCCAGCTCCTCCGGCGGCGTGTTTACCGCCTTGGCGGAACGGATACTGGAGGATGGCGGTGTGGTTTGCGCAGCCGCTTATGACGATAAGTTTGCGGTGGTACATAAAATCACCAATCAGGCGGAGCGGTTGGCGGCTTTTCGGGGCGCGAAATACGCACAAAGCCACAGCGGTCACCTTTTTGGTGAAATAAAGACTTTGCTGGCGGCGGATACGCCGGTTTTGTTTGTGGGTACTCCCTGTCAATGCGCCGGGCTGCGGAGCTATCTGGGGAAAAAACCCGAAAACCTTCTGTTGGTGGATATGGTCTGTCACGGTGTACCCTCCCCCGACGTCTGGCAGCGATATCTGGATCTGCGCCGGAGTACCAACGGCGAAATCAGCGCCATCAATTTGCGAAACAAATCCACCGGCTGGAGCCGGTATGCATATAGTGTGGAGATTTGCCATGAAAACGGCACTGTCTACTCGGTACCTCAGGGACAGGATCCCTTTATGCGGGGATTTACCTCGGATCTTTACCTGCGCCCCTCCTGCTCCCGCTGCTCCTTCAAGGGTTATGAGCGCTGCACAGACCTGACGCTGGGTGACTGCTGGGGCATTTGGGAGCTGATGCCGGAATTTGACGACAACCAAGGCACTTCCCTGCTGCTGATTCACAGCACCAAAGGACAGGAAATGTGGCAAAGTATTCAAGATGACTTTCGCCATGTGGAATTAGATAAAGAATCCGCCGTACGCTACAACCCCAGTACCCTGACCAGCTCCACAGCCCACCCCAAACGTGAGGTGTTTTTCAGTCGGCTGGACGGAGAACCGGTGGATTGGCTGATTCAGGACTGCCTGACAGTGCCCCAGAAAACGGGTTTGCTGCGGCGTATCCTGCGCCGCCTGCGAGGCTGACCGAAACGAGGGATGGATATGATTAAAACCAAAGCGGATTTGAAGGAATATCTTCGCCGTGATATGTATTTCTACCACAACATGAACCGGAGGGACCGGCTGCTGTGCCGGCTGCTGAACGATTCGCTGTACCAGATTACCAGATATTTGCGGTTGCTGCGGAAGGAAGAGTATCACTTCAATGCGCCCCGCACCCGGTGGCACCGGTTGTGTACACTGTGGCTACTGCGGAGGAAAAACACACTGGGCAACCGTCTGGGCTTCAGAATTCCCCGCAATTGCTTTGGACCGGGGCTGATGATTTATCATCACGGTCAGATTATTGTAAATGAAAATGCCCGCATCGGCGCGGATTGCCGGCTTCACGGCGGCAACTGCATCGGAAACAACGGCAGTACGGAAGGCGCCCCGGTAGTCGGGGACGGATTGGATTTGGGTATCGGTGCCTGTATCATTGGAGATGTAAAGCTGGGCAACAATGTCAAGGTCGGCGCCAACGCCGTGGTTGCCCGCAGCGCCGATGGCGATGATATCACACTGGTGGGCATCCCTGCCCGTGTCAAGTGAGGACCTCATGGATAAGACGATTTCAGTCATCATCCCTGTGTATAATGTAGAAAAATATCTTCCCCAATGTATGGAAAGCGTGCTGGGACAAACCTACCCCCACCTGCAGATTATTCTGATTGATGACGGCTCCACCGATGGTTCCGGTCCATTGTGCGACGCGTATGGGAGAAAGGATTCCCGCGTCCATGTGATCCATCAGCCCAACGGCGGTGCCGCCGCCGCAAAAAACGCCGGCCTGCGCCTTGCTACCGGCGAATATCTGGCTTTTCTGGACAGCGACGACTATCTGGATCCGGATTCCTACCGGCATATGGTGCGGCTTCTGGAGGAAAACAACGCGGATGCGGTTCAGTGTTCATACCGTGATGTGTTCGTGGATGGAACTGAAGATGTGGTTATGGTAGCGCAACGGCAGACCTTTTCCGTGACGGAATATCTGCGCCGCTACACCACGGACTGGACCTGCGGTTTGCTGTGGGACAAGCTGTACCGCCGCCGTCTGGCGGAGGATGTGTTTTTCGTGGAAGGACACATCATCGATGATGAATTCTTCACCTACCGCCTGATGATGAACGCCGCCACCATTGTCCATGACCCTGAGGTGGTCTACAACTACCGCCAGCGAAGGTCTGGCGTGATGCGTACGCCGGCCTCTGCGAATCGCATCGTCATGGACAAGCTGAGCTACCTGCCCTTGCGGCGGCAGGTGATATGCAGCTGTTTCCCGGAACTGGCGGTGGACTTCGATTTGCATTACCTGAATATGTTGCTGTATCTCAGCCGGGACCCCTATGCCACGGAGGAGAGCCTGAAGCATGAGAAGGGTCTGCTCCGTTCCTACCGCAAGGAACCGGCTGGAACCAGACCCCCGAGGGAGCTGTGGCCTGCGCTGCTCATGCTTCGGCTGTTGCCGGTAAAAAAACTTCTGAAAATGCGGAGAACACCTGAAAAACAGGAGTTGCAACGATATTTCGAATGAGTGAGGAACGGGATATGCCGAAAATTAGTGTAATCGTTCCGGTGTACGGAGCGGAGAAAACTCTTGAAAAATGTGTTGAATCCCTCCTGTATGGTCAGGAGAAGGATTTGGAGATTCTCCTGATTGAAGACTGCTCAAAGGATGACAGCTGGAGTCTGTGTCAGCGGCTTGCGGCGGAGCATCCTCAAGTCAAATGCTTTCAAAATGAAAAAAACAGTGGCGTGTCCCATACCCGAAACCGGGGTCTGGACAACGCCACAGGTCAGTATATTCTGTTTGTGGACAGCGATGACAGTGTCAGCGCCGGCTATGCCCATACTCTGATTCGCACCTTTGAGCAGAACCCTCATGCGCTGGTGGTTTGCGGATATACTTTCATTGACCACACGGTGGAATTGCGCCGCATCCACGGTTTACCCGATGCCAGCCGTCTGCCGCTGAAGGACTTCTTCCGTCTGGCTGAAGGTGTACTGCTGCAGCAGCTGTGGAATAAGGTTTTTGTGCGGAAAACCATCGAGGATGCCCGTATCCGGTTCGATGAGACCATCAGCATGGGCGAGGATTATCAGTTTGTGCTGGATTACTTAAATGCGGCGAAGATTCGGGAATGTGTGGTTATCGGTACGCCGCTATATTATTACGTCCGCTGGACCACCACCTCCCTGATGAGTCATTGGGGCAAGCTGTCGGATTTGGAGAAAACGCTGGACCGGGTGGAGCAGCTGCGCCGTCTGACCGGCGACAACAAAGCTGCCGATGCGTTCGCTCTGGCGACCCGACGGCAGTACGTCCAAAAAATCAAAAGCGACCGCTCTCTGACCAGAGCCCAAAGGAAGGAAGCCCTTCGGCTGGTCACGGAGGGGCAGGCTGCGGCCCGACTCATCAATTTGCGGGAAAGACTGGGCAACTTCCGCTACAATTTGAACAATTTCTGCAAACGTGTCAGAAGAAGACTGGACCTACAATCGGCCAACAGGCGGATTTCTGCCGCCCGCAAGGGGCTGATTCGCAAGGATGTAACGATTATTTCCCAGAATTGCATCGGTGGCGTGTTCAGCCATGATATGGGGCTGGAGTTCCGCTCCCCCACGGTGAATCTGTTCATTTCCGCGGCGGAATTTATGAAATTTGTCATGAATCTGGAGTATTATCTGAGTCTGGAGCCGGAGTTTGTTTCCTTTGAAGGCTATCCTGTGGGCAAGCTGGGCGATATCGAATTGCATTTCGTCCACTTTAATAGTTTCCGTCAGGCGCGGCAGACGTGGATCCGTCGTGCAAGACGGGTGGATTTGAGCAAAATCGTGGTGCTTTCCACGGATCGGGACGGCTTCAACGGAGAAATCTTCGAAAAATGGAAGGCACTCCCCTATCCCAAGGTGCTGTTCACTGCCTGCAGGCAGTACGCCGACCATCCGGATTCCGTCTACTATCCGGAGTTCAGGAAAAACGGCTGTATCCTCAATCTCATCCCCCAACGCAAGTTCTATAAAGGTAACAAGCTGCTGGACACCGTCAACGGTGAAAAGTCATGAGTTGGTAAATGATTGTGAGGTACCCGATGAACGTACTGATTGTTGGAAAAAACAGCTATGTGGGACAAACCACAGCGGCTTATTTCGCGAAAAAGAATCCTGCTCCCCGGGTGGATGCCATCAGCGTTCGTGAGGACGACTGGCGGCGGCAGGATTTTTCCGGCTACGATGCGGTGATTTTTACCGCTGCGCTGGTTCACCGTCCCGACATTACCGACCCGGCTCTTTACGAGAAAATCAATACCATACTTCCCTATGAATTTGCCTGCCATGTGAAGGCGCAGGGTGTCCGGCATTTTGTGTACCTGAGTACGGTTTCGGTGTATCAGGCAAGGCGGACCATTCCTAAGGCCTGCGTCATCGACAACGCCACACCTTTGAATCCAGACTCGGTCTACGGACAAAGTAAGCTGGCGGCGGAGCGGCGGCTGGCGGAGTTGGACGGCGATGGCTTCCATGTCAGCGTGATTCGTTCCACTTACGTTTACGGTAAGGACTGCCGCGGAAATCATATTGCCAGCCAGTGCCGCCTGACAAAGCTGTTGCCTTTTATCCCCAAGGCCTTTCCTGATGTGGCCATGGCGATGGTCTACTGCGACAATCTGGCGGAGCTTTGCTGGCTGATTGTGAATTCCGACTGCTCCGGCACCTACATGGCGCAGGATCAATCCCCTCTCAGCACCTACCGGATTATGCGGATCATTGCCGAAACCAAGAGCATCAAGCGGATTCACATACCCTGCTCATGGCTGTTCCGCCTGTTTTCATGGGTGGGACTGATGCGGCGGATTTACGGTGGCGTGGTCTACGCCGAGGAGTTGGCCCGTTGTCCCCTGGGCGAGTATCGCCTGATTTCTCCCGAAGAAGGTATCCGCCGTGCCATTCAATAAATAAACCGGTAACCATATGGTTACCGGTTTTTTAGCGCAGACGGCAGTTGTATTTGATTTCGAAACGTTCGTCACTGGCGCAGATCATGGTAATCATTTCGATGAATGCCAGAATACAGGGGATGTAAGTCCAGCAAAACAGCAGGTAGAGTACCCCTTTGCCCACATCGCCCAGATAAAACTTGTGAATCCCCAGACTGCCCAGAAACATGGCCAACAGGATGGCAGTCCCTTTGTTTTTGAGAGGCCGGTTGTCGTGTCCGTCGCAAAACGGTTGGCGGTAAACAGACGGGCGAATCGGGGCTCCGCAGTATTCGCACTTCAAAGCGCCGTGCTTTACGGGAGAGCCGCATTGAGAACAGTAGTTGTTCATCTGAATATCTCCATTTCTTCGGAATGTGCCCATGGTACTACGGGACAGAAGGGAAATCAACTGGAATCTGATGGAATTCAGAATGGGCATTGATGCCGGTTGACACCAACGCCCATGGGTGGCTGCTAGTATTTCAGGTAACGGCGGAGCTTTGTTTCCGCCCGCTTCAGGGTGCGGCTGACGGTGCTTTTGTTTACACCCCGCTCCGCCGCGATTTGCGGAATGGTCTGCTCCTGAAAGTAGTAGGCCACCAGCGTTTCCCGCTGGAGAGGCGTCAGCTCCTGCTCAATTACGCTGCGTACCCGCTTCAGCTGGACTTGTCGGGGCAGACGTGGTCCTAAGTAGCCGTCATAAAGTATATTTTTCATCGCGCCAGTACCCCCTGTCGTAGTAATGCTCCGTCAACTCAGCCAGTTCATTCATTTGAGTCAGCATGGGCGTCAACTCAGCGATGCGGCGCTTGATATGCCAGATTTCCTCGGAATCTGTTGCGGCAGCCAGAGCCTGACGCAGTTGTCGCAGTCGCTGGCGCAGAGGAATCGCGGCTTCTTTATAGTCCTGTGACAGCTGTGCCAGAGTCCGAAAACACCGACTGCACCGGCAGTCGGAATCATACAGCTCTATGCCACATTCCGGACAGTATCCCTCAGGAATCTGGTCCTGAGGATCTCTGAAACAGTCCTTTCTAATGGTAACGGTCATGGTTTTACAGTCCTCTCCGGTAGTTTGCGGCTTATCGGTGAGTTCTCTGCCCAAAGCATACTACACGAAGAGTGTGGAGTCCATCGAATTGTGTAGGACCCACATTTCCCCTTATTTTTCCGAAAGTTTGTGCTATAATTCGAAAAAATGACGACCGGTAAACAATGAATGAACGGAGTGATGAATATGCTTGGGGCAAGAATTGCCGCGTTGAGGCGGCAGGCAGGACAAAGTCAGGCGGAACTGGCGCGGAATCTCGGGGTCAGCGCCAGCGCGGTGGGCATGTACGAACAGGGGCGGCGGGAACCTTCCGGTGCCATACTGGTGGCGCTGGCGGAATATTTCGGCGTATCCACGGACTATCTGCTGACGGGGAAGGTCAAGGCACAAGAGCAAACCAACATTGCAGCGTTACTGGAATGCCGTCTGGAGGCGGCACGGCAACGGCTGAAGCATCGGAGCGATGGACTGTCCGGCGAGGAATTGGTGGTGCTGCTGACTGCTGTCTTGACAAATGACTGGTAAATAGGGTATCATGTTACGGTGAGGTGAAACACCAATGGATGATACCCGATTTATGGATCAGGCGCTGGAACTGGCGCGGCAGGCGGCACAGGAGGGCGAAGTTCCTGTGGGCTGCGTGATTGTCCGTGACGGACAGGTTGTGGGTCAGGGACGAAACCATCGGGAAACCGGCAAGACCGCTTTGGGTCACGCCGAAATTCAGGCCATTGATGAGGCTTGCCGCACATTAGGTGGCTGGCGTCTGTGGGAGTGTACGCTGTATGTGACGCTGGAGCCCTGCCCGATGTGTGCCGGTGCCATCCTCAACGCCCGTATCCCACGCATCGTCTACGGTGCGGCGGATCCCAAAGCTGGATTCTGCGGATCTGTGGCGGACCTGTTTTCAATGAATGTGAACCATCATCCGGAGGTGGTCAGCGGTATCCGCGAAACGGAATGTGCCGCGCTGCTGACGGAGTTCTTTCAAAATCTGCGCGTCACCCTGCGGGGCAGACCCAAATGGCGCCCCGGACGCGCCCATGAAACGGAGTAACAATGGATAAGCAAAAGCAAGCCTGCCGAGTGGGCAGTCTGGTCATATTGCTGGCGATTCTGCTGCGAATGATTTGCAGCAGCGCTTTTGGCGACAATGTGTCGCTGTTTTCTCAGCCTCGTCTTGCATCCTTTTTGTTGTACACAGAAACCGGTCGGGATACGACAGAGCCGGTTACTACCGCTCCGCCGGTAACCACCACCGCTCCGTTGTCCGAGCCGGAGCCTGAACCGGAACCGGTGCCGAAGCCGGTGGTCATCCCTTCGGAAAAACCTAAGTTTACCGCCGATGATATGGAGTTCCTTTCCATGCAAATCGATTGCCGTCGGGATCCGGATGAGCTGGCGCTGCTGCTGAAGCCTTTGAAATGGGATTTGACCGGAGATGAGCCCCAAATCCTGATTATTCATACCCATGGCACCGAGGCATACACCCCGACTGCCAACAGTCAGTATCAGGAGTACGGCGGCGAATTCCGGACCGCGGACGACCGCTACAACATGATTTCCATTGGCGATGAGCTGACCCGTTTGCTGGAGGAGGCAGGTCTGAAGGTGATTCATGACCGCACCCCCTACGACAAGGATGACTATCTGGATTCCTACGAGGAATCCCGCAAGGCGGTGAAGGAGCATCTGAAGGAGCATCCCTCCATCCGGCTGATTCTGGATCTGCACCGTGACGCGGCGGAGTACGCCGATGGAACCCAGTGGGCCACCTCTGCTACGGTGAACGGCCGTCCGGCGGCGCAGGTGATGATGGTGGTTGGTACCAATGCCACCGGCCTGAACCACCCCAACTGGGAGACCAATTTGAGCATCGCAGAGAAGCTGACGGTACTGATGGAGAAGCACTACCCCGGAACCGGAAGAAATGTCAACCTTCGTGGCGCCAGATTTAATCAGGATCTTGCAATGGGTGCGCTGATTGCGGAGATTGGTGCCGCCGGCAACACCCACGAAGAAGCCATTCTGGGTGTGTCGGTGCTGGCCGATGCCATTATTCGCCTGTCCCTTGGATCGGAATAAAAAAACCGCCCGTAAAGGGCGGTTTTTTATATTACTCTATGCTGATATACTTTGTCCATGTACCTTTGTTCCAGCGGATTTGCATACCCACGGCGCGGAAACATTCATCCAGTCCCAGACCAATCCAGATGCCTACAAGACCAAACCGCAAATGGAGCAGCCAGGACACGCCTACGCTGAAAAACCACATGGAAAACAGTCCGATATACAGGGGGAAGCGCACATCGCCTGCCGCCCGAAGGGCGTTGACCACCACCAGATTCCGGCTTCGACCGGCTTCCAGCACGAAGTCTGCCAGAATTACCGCCCCTCCGAGGGTAATGATTTCCGGATTGTCGGTGAAGATGCCCATGACGGATTTGCGCAGCACGCACAGCACACTCAGCGCTGCCAGCGAAAACAGAAAAGAGCAGTTGGCGCTGAAGGAGCAGATATCCTTTGCGGTATTGATCTGCTTTCTTCCGGCCTCCCAGCCCACCATGATGGAGGTTCCCTGCCCGATGGCCATGGAGAACAGGTACACATAGCTGACCACAATATTCACATAGGAGTAGGTGTTGGCGGCTACGGCACCCAGACCGTTCACCATGGCCATGACCACGATTTTGGACAAGGTGTAGGAAATCTGTTCTCCTGCCGCCGGTGCGCCCAGATTCAGGATCTTGCCGGCACTATGTCTGGTGGCGTGCCATCTGGGACGGAAGGACATGCCGGGCATGACAAAGCCAAAGAGGTACACACCTGCCGCCACGCACATAATGCATTTGCTGATGACGGTGGCGATGGCGGCGCCCTCCACACCCAGCTTTGGAGCGCCCAGTCTGCCGTAAATCAGGGCGTAGTTCAGAACTACGTTAATCAGGTTCATCACCACGGAGAAAACCATGGAAGAACGGGTCTTGCCGTGGGCGCGGATGACCACGCTGAAGGTCATGGCAATCATCTGAACAATCAAAAAGCCGCCTACAATATTCAGATAGCTTTTGGCGTAGACGTACTGCGCCTCGGGTACTCGCATGACGGTCAGAAGGACCTCGGAGCCTGCCACGGCGGCGATGCTGAACAATGCGCCAAGGATGCCGTTGACCAGCAAGGCGGCAATTATCAGGGGTTGTTTATCGCTGTTGGACTTGCCTGCGCCAATGTACTGGGCGCAGAGGATGCCGGTGCCGGTGGTGATGATGTTCGACAGGACCTGAAACAGTCCCAGCACCTGATTGACACTGCCAAGGGCGCCTACGGCATCGTCGGCGTAGGAGGAGATCATCAGGGTATCGATGCTGCCGATGATGGAAAACAGCACCGCTTCGCAAAAAATCGGCCATGTCAGGCTGAAAAGTTTCTTTTTATCTGCAAGAGTTGCACTCATAAATTAGCTCCAATTCCATTGTATCTTCTTGATTATATACATTATTTCAAAAAAATCAATGGTAGAGTGTTCCAAAAACAGAATGAAACTTACAGATACCGCAGCGGATGATGAATCGTTGATATAGGTAAAAACGCCACGGGTTACCCCGTGGCGTTTTTTTTGTATGGAATCAGCTTGCGAAGTAAGCCTTGGCGTAGTAGCCGTAGACTGCGGTGGCAGCACCGAAGGCGTTGCCGTTTCCGGCCAGGGTCTTGCAGTATGCACCCAGGCTGTAAGCAATCACATTGGTGGGATA
>JAZSEN010000065.1:0-15564 GCA_045531675.1 Faecousia sp. | reverse complement strand
TCCAACCTGCACGACTATGAATTGGTTGTGCCCGTGGGAACCCAGAGTGTCACCTTGACCCCCACCGCCTGTGAGGGCGGTGTGACCGAAGCGGTTACCGCCACTTTGGTTGATGGCGCTGCCACAGCAACAGTTACTGTGACCAAGGGAAGCGAGTCCCGTAGCTACATCGTTTCTGTCCGTACCGTATCCACCAACACCGCCCTTGGCGGCCTGAAAGTCAATGAAGCCAACTCCTACGGCGGCACAATCAGCCCGGAGGTTACACCCGAGGAGCATTATTATACGTATTTCACCGCAGGCAGCAGCCGTAGCTTTATGAATGTATGGCCGGATGTTGCAGACAGCCACGCAACCTTGAAGGTATATCCCATGGACAATGCCGCCGGTAAAAATGCTGCGGCCATTACCGAGGACGGCAGTATGAAGTCTACCGCAACCAATCAAGGCCACAAACGCTACGCTGTCTACTTTGTGGATGACACCAAGCCCATGGCCGTTCGCATTGAGGTGACCTCCGAAAATGGTGAAATCGACAATTACTATGTGGTAATCAGCAAGGAAGCTGCTGCCGAGGAAGGCAAGGCGCTTCTGGAAAAAATGAAGGCCGACCACAAGCTGGCTGCTGATCAGGCTGCGGCACAGTCTGCTGCGGATTTGATTGATGCGATTGGTACTGTCACGCTGGATTCCAAGACAGCTATTAAAGCAGCCCGTGCTGCATACGAGGCCCTGACCGATGATCAGAGGGCCCTGGTATCCAACTTCGACACTCTGACCGCGGCTGAAAAAATGCTGGCTGACTTGAATAAACCCGTAGATCCTGATAACCCCCAGACCGGTGATGACAACATGATTATGCTGTGCAGCATGGTGATGCTCGTATCCCTCATGGGCATCGCAGTATTGCTGCCCCACCAGAAAAAGTACAACACCTAATGATTCTATGACCGGAGGGCAGGTTGCCTGCCCTCCACAGAAAAGGGCTGATCAAATACAGATGTGCGAAGCCCCCTTCTTCGCCGATTGCCCACTGGTTTTGATCAGCTCACTCCCTTAAAAATGAACATTCATGCGTTTGCATTTGACATAGGCCATCGGTCAGGATTTCTGACGGGTGGGTTTTTGCGTTTTTATAGATTCCAGATAATCCGGGAGGATTCGGTATGAAAAAGAAGCAGATTGCCGATTTAATCATGGTTGCCGTTATTTTGCTGATCGTGGCAGGCGGCGTTTTGGGCGTAGGCTATATTCGTGGCTGGTTTGACAGGGCTACGGAGGATTCCGCCTGCCTGACACGGCTGCAGGGCACAGTCAATATGCAGCGCAGCGGTGTCATTTACCCTGTGGAGAAGGAAACCGTCCTTCGTGCCGGCGACAAAATTACCACCCAGCCCGGTGCATCTGCGGTCATTGCCCGAGGTGACGATACTGTGACTCTGGGCGGCAATATGGAGCTGATGGTAACTGATCTGGAAAACAATCGGCTCGTGTTAAAGGTTACCAAGGGTGAGTTGTTCGTCAATAGTCAGCAGAGCGTGCAGCTTTCTTTCGCTTTGGGAGAAGTGACCGTAGAAAACGCCACTGCGGCACTGAGCGTTCGCAGCGGCGCGCAAACTGTCAGCGTGTTCCGTGGCACGGTTGGTGAAGCAAAAGCCGGTCAGGCAACGGAGTATGTGGGGGAGTCTGTCTCGACCCGGGATATGAAGCTGGAAAGCCTGAATGATTTCCTCCTTGCACAGATCCGAAAGACCAATAAAACCACCACGCTTTGCTATACCAATCAGGATCTGGATAATCTGGAAAACAAACGCCAGCAAGCAATTCAGGATATGCTGAACGGACAGAATAAGCCGGATACACACACCCACAGCTATACCATTTCGGTTGTGGCACTCAGCTGCAGCGCAGGCGGTTACACGGAATATACCTGCCAATGCGGTGATACATATCGGGCAGAGGAAACCTCTGTGTTGAATCATATCTGGGGAGCATGGGAAACTGTGCAGGAAGCAACGCCTCAGGAAGAGGGCATCCAAAAAAGATTCTGCGCAAATTGTCAGCTTTCTGAAGAAAAGATAACCGGCAAAATCGATGAAAACCACACCCACAGCTACACAATCCAAGCTGTCGAACCGACCTGCACCACAGAGGGTTATACCGTTCATACCTGCAATTGCGGTCATACCTACACGAGCAATCCCGTTTCTGCAAAGGAGCATAGCTATACTTCGCAGATTGTAAAACCCACCTGCGAAACCCAAGGATATACGCTGAGCAAATGCGCCTGCGGAAAAACCTTTACCGATTCTGTAACCCGGCCCACCGGTCATACATGGAGCAACTGGAAGACGGTTAAGGAAGCCACGGAATCTGTTGAAGGGAAGAAAGAACGAACCTGCTCTGTATGCTCCAAGAAAGAGCAGCAGACTATCCCGAAGAAAGAACCGGGAATCGTCGGTTATGTGAATATTGAGATTCGCTGCGATACCATTTTGGACAACATGGGTGATTTGGCTCCCGGTAAGGCAGAATTTGTGCCGTCAAACGGCATGATTTTGCCCATGGTGCAGGTTCCATTTTATGAAAATGAAACCGTTTTTGAGGTGCTGAACCGCATCTGCAAAAAGGCGAACATCCAAATTGAGTACAGCTGGACACCCCTTTACGGCAGCTACTATATCGAGGGAATCAACCACCTGTATGAGTTCGATTGCGGCGAGCAATCCGGTTGGATGTATAAGGTCAATGAATGGTTCCCCAACTACGGCTGTTCCAGTTACTATGTGGAGGACGGAGATACCATCGTCTGGTGCTATACCTGCAAGGGTCTGGGCACGGATGTAGGCGCAGAGAGAATGGACTAATGTTATGAAGGATGCTTTTTCTAAATGCCATCCGGCGGTGAACTTCCTGTTCTTCGTGGGCGCCATCGGAATGTCGGTGGTAATCCAGCACCCGGCCTATCTGCTTGCCGGTGTTGTGACGGGAGCAATGTATTATCTGCTCCTGAACGGCAAAAAAGGCTGGAAAAGTATACTGGGTCTGCTGCCTGTGTTTCTGATTCTGACTGCCATCAATCCGCTGTTTAACACCCTTGGCGCAACACCGCTGTTTCACCTTGGAAGCAGACCGTATACTCTGGAGGCGCTGCTTTACGGCGCAGCCCTTGCCAGTATGTTTGTCATTATGATGTTATGGTTCGGTTGCTACAACAAGGTGCTGACCAGCGACAAATTTACCTGCCTGTTTGGAAATCTGATTCCGTCCATATCCTTGCTTTTGGTAATGGTGTTCCGAATGGTGCCCAATTTCATCCGCAAGACCCAGCAGATCATCGGTGCAAGGAAATCCATCGGCAAGGGTATCAGCGAAACCGCCACCACCAAGGAAAAACTTCAAGACGGCGGCATAGTCTTAGGCGCGCTGACAAGCTGGGCGCTGGAGGGAAGCGTCGTCACCGGCGATTCCATGCGTGCCCGTGGCTACGGTGCGACAAAACGCAGCAGTTTTATGATCTACCGCATGACGTCGACGGATTGGGTTTTGCTGGCCGTCATGTCGGTGTTGCTTGGCATTACCATTACCGCAGCCTGCTTCGGTCAGTTTGCTGCCGAATTTGTTCCGGCGATTGACATTGCGCCGGTTTCCTGGGGGCTCGCAGGGTATACCTGCTATCTGCTGATTCCTACTGCATTACACATAAAGGAGGCCATTTCATGGCACATTTCCAAATCAAAGGTTTAAGCTTTTCCTATCCCACCGCCAAGGGCAAAAAGTCTTTGGACAGTGTGAGCCTTTTCATCGAGAAGGGAGAATATGTTGTCCTTTGCGGAAAGACCGGCAGCGGCAAGACCACACTTCTGCGACAGCTGAAATCCGTCCTTGCGCCCCACGGCAAGAAAACCGGTGAAATCCTGTTTAATGGCACACCCATTGAGAAAGTCAGCCAGCGGGATCAGTCCGCCAAAATCGGCTATGTGATGCAAAATCCCGACGATCAGATTGTCACCGATAAGGTGTGGCACGAATTGGCCTTCGGACTGGAATCTTTGGGGTGTGACCAAAAGACCATGCGCGCCCGTGTGGCGGAAATGGCTTGCTATTTTGGCATTCAGGATTGGTTTCATCGGGATGTTGCCAACCTTTCCGGCGGTCAGAAGCAACTGCTGAATCTGGCTTCCATTATGGCGATGCAGCCGGAAGTGCTGATTTTAGACGAGCCTACCAGCCAGCTGGACCCCATTGCGGCATCGGATTTTCTGAATACTGTCCGTAAAATTAATATTGAGCTGGGGACTACGGTCATCATCACCGAGCATCGTTTGGAGGATATTTTCCCCTATGCGGATCGGGCCATCGTCATGGATGGCGGCAAGGTCATCGCGGACGATACCCCCGGTCACATCGGCAAGCTCCTATATGAGCGGAAGAATGATATGTTTGCCGCAATGCCTACCCCTGTCCGTGTGTTTTATGGAGCGGATGGGGTGGGGGAGTGCCCATTGACGGTTCGTGAGGGCAGAACATGGCTCAGCAAGTCACATCCTGCGCCGAAGGTAAACGCCCTCCCTGCGGAAAAGATTGACGATGAAATTGATCATCCAGCCCTTTCTCTGAAGGAACTGTGGTTCCGGTACGAAAAGGACAGCCCGGACGTGCTTCGGGGTGTATCTGCAGAAGTCCCCATAGGCACTCTGTATGCCATCGTGGGCGGCAACGGCGCAGGTAAGTCCACCACCTTAAAGGCCATCTGCGGCATCTGTAAGCCCTACCGTGGCAAAGTAAAAGTGTTCGGAAGGCCGGTTGAAAAATACAAATCCGCAGAGCTGTTCGGGGGCTGCCTTGCCATGCTGCCCCAAGACCCCAAGAGCTTGTTTGTAAAGAAAACGGTTCGGGAAGATCTTGCGGAGATGACCAAGGACGAAAAGAGAATTGCGGAGATCGCGGCAGTTTGTGAAATTGAGAGCTTGCTTGACAGCCATCCCTATGACCTCTCCGGCGGTGAGCAGCAGCGCAGCGCGTTGGCAAAGGTTCTGCTGACCAATCCGAAACTGTTACTTTTGGACGAGCCTACCAAGGGCATTGACAGCTTTTTTAAGGAAAAGCTGGCAAGGATTTTATGTAAACTAAAAGAACAGGGTATTACCATCGTTATGGTATCCCACGATGTGGAGTTCTGCGCCAAGTATGCGGATTTGGTGTCTATGTTCTTTGACGGGCAGATTTTGACCACCGACACCCCCCGCCGTTTCTTTGGTAATAACAGCTTCTACACCACCGCCGCCAACCGCATGAGCCGCCATGTGTTCTCTATGGCGGTCACTGCGGAAGATGTGGTGGAGCTGTGCCGGCAGAATGTGGGGGCAGAGGTATGAAAAAATCAAACATTGCGACCTTAATCGTATTTTTTCTGCTGATTCCTGCCACCTTGTTTTTTGGCAGCAAGCTGCCCGGCAGGGGGTACTACATCACCGGCACGGCAATCATCATCGAACTGATGATTCCATTCTTTATGGCCTTTGAGGGCAGACGTCCCCAGGCAAGAGAGCTGGTGGTCATCGCGGTGATGTGCGCCATTGCCATTGCAGGCCGTGCGGCCATTCCAATGCCCAATTTCAAGGCGATTTTTGCAATCATCATGCTCAGCGGTATTGCCTTCGGACCGGAGGCTGGATTTATGGTGGGCGCTATTTCCGCATTCGCCAGTAACTTCTTCTATGGTCAAGGTGCCTACACGCCATGGCAGATGATGGCCTACGGCGCTGGTGGTATGCTGGCTGGCTTCTGTTTTGCCAAAGGCAGACTTCCTCAAAAGCCTTTAATCATGGCAGTGTTCGGCTTTCTGGCGACGATTCTCTGGGTCGGGCCGCTGTTGGATTGCTCACACATTTTCCTGATGGTCAGCACCATCAACATGGATTCCGTAATAGCTGCATTTGTTTCCGGATTCCCTGTGAATCTCAGTCAGGCAATCTGTACGGTGCTTGTGATGCTGCTGTTTGGCAGACCGCTTTTGGATAAATTAGATCGTATTAAATTGAAGTACGGCATGATGGAGGACGAAAATGGGCTTTGAAAAATGCCATCCTGCGGTGAATTTCATCTACTTTACAACCGTAATTGCCGGAATGATCGTATTTCAGCATCCGGTATTTTTAGGCATATCCTTTGTTTGCGCGTTTGCTTACAGTATCAATCGAAACGGTTGGAAAGCATTGGTTTTCAATGCCATTTTGATTCCCTGCGTTGTGGCTTTTGCCTTTTACTACAGCAGCTACAATCACTTTGGCGTAACGGTGCTGCAGCAGAATAGGATCGGCAACAATATGACGCTGGAAAGCCTTGTCTATGGTTTCGTTTTGGGTTTTGTAATAGCAGGCGTAATGATCTGGTTTTCCTGTGTGCACTCCGTGTTCACTACAGATAAGGTGGTATACCTCTTTGGCAAGGTCAGCCCCCGTCTTTCTCTGTTTCTGGCGATTATTTTACGGATGGTGCCGAGAATCAAAAAGGAAGCCAAGAAAATCAATACGGCTCAGCGGGGCATTGGCAGAGGAGCAAATCAAGGTAATATCGTTCAGCGGCTGCGTAACAGTATTCGTATTCTTTCCATGCTGATTACGTGGACAATCGATTCGCTGACGGCTGTTTCGGAATCCATGGGCAGCCGTGGCAGCTCGCTGCGGGGCAGAAAAGCTTTTTCCATCTATCGCTTTGACAATCGGGACCGGGCTTATGTGGTTGGTAACTTTGCCTGTCTGACTGTGATTTTTATGGCGGTGATGCTGAAGCAAACAGATATCCTCTACGACCCCCGGATTATTATGAATCCAATCACTGCCATGTCCTACCTGTTCTATGCCGGTTATGCGGTGTTCTGCCTGATGCCATTGGGCTTGGAACTGTGGACGCAGTATCGCTTCTGGAAAGCAAGGAATGATGACCGGTATAGAACTTGCGCAAAAAACCGATGCGGATGTTATCGGTATTGGTGAAATGGGCATCGGCAATACCACTACTTCCTCTGCGGTGGCGGCGTTATGTGCCTGCCGACTTTGCCCCAATGTACGGGGCTATTTGATTCCCAGTCATGCTTTCCTCCCTTTTCTTTCCGCTGCCCATCCTCTTTTCTTCCCTCGCATTTCTCTTTCTTTCCCTGATACTTCCATGGTTCAGGGCAGCACTCCATGATATAGCCAGATTGCAAAAGATAGGGCGAGATCTCTTTTCTTTCTCTCCTTCTCTCTCCTTTTCCTTTGAAATTGAATGATAAAGATTTGTTTAGAAAAATTGAGATAACTGAGAAAATATAGTGAAATGATGGGAAACGAATGGGAAAATAATGGGAAAATAATGGGGAATAGATGGGATAGGGATGTGGGATGCCCAGAGGATAATGAAGTCTTTTCTGGGTCTGCTCTTTTCCCGAAGGGGGACTAAGCAGGAGTTTCTGAGGGTATTCCAAGGTCAATATAAGGATAGAAAAAAGACCTTATGAAGCACGGTGAATGTGTGCTACACAAGGTCTTCAATTCTTATCTTTTCTTGGGCTTTCTCAGGATGCCAAACTTTGCCCTTTTGAGAGGGGTAGAGGATACGGAGGGTTGCCCTGGAACAGTAACCCCTATTCCCACTCGATGGTGCCGGTGGGCTTGGGGGTCAGGTCCAGCAGGACGCGGTTGATACCTTCGACTTCGTGGGTGATGCGCTGGGTAATCTTGTGCAGGGTGGGGTAGGGGATTTCCTCGATGGTGGCGGTCATGGCGTCGGTGGTATTCACGGCGCGGATGATGGCGGACCATCCCTCATAGCGCATATCATTGCGCACGCCCACACTCTTGAAGTCCGGCACGGCGATGAAATACTGCCAGACCTTCTCTGCCAGCCCGCAGTTGTCGAACTCCTCACGCAGAATGGCATCGGCCTCCCGCAGGGCGTTCAGACGGTCGCGGGTGATGGTACCCAGACAGCGGACACCCAGTCCGGGACCCGGGAAGGGCTGACGGTAGACCATGGCATGGGGCAGACCCAGAGCCTCGCCTACCACGCGGACCTCGTCTTTGTACAGCAGCTTCAGAGGTTCTACCAGCTCCATGGCCATATCCTCAGGCAGACCGCCCACATTGTGATGGGACTTGACGGGCTTGCCGCTTTCCTTGGCCTTGATGCTCTCCAGAATATCGGGGTAGATGGTGCCCTGCGCAAGGAAGGAAATTCCGTCCAGCTTGGCAGCTTCCTCATCGAATACATTAATAAATTCCGCACCGATAATCTTGCGCTTGGCTTCCGGATCGGAAACGCCGGCCAGCAGGTTCAGGAACCGGTCGGTGGCATCCACGTAAATCAGGTTGGCATCCAGCTCCTGACCGAATACTTTCACAACGTCCTCGCTCTCGCCCTTACGCATAAGGCCGTGGTTGACGTGGACGCAGACCAGCTGCTTGCCGATGGCCTTAATCAGCAGAGCGGCAACAACGGAAGAATCCACACCGCCGGACAGAGCCAGCAGCACCTTCTTGTCGCCAACCTGAGCCTGAACGGCGGCAACCTGCTCCTTGATAAACGCCTTCGCCAGCTCGGGAGTGGTGATTCGCTGCATATCAGCGGGACGAACATTATTGTCCATGAGTATTACCTCCATGATTAGTATGTGCTTATTTTATCGCAGGCGTTACGGATTTTCAACGATTTTTTGCGAAGGGAAACGGATTTCAGAGGATTGATGGGGATTGACCCTCAAAGTAGGGCGGGATATGTAAAAAGTGACAGCACTGACGGCGATGAAATCCTGTCCGGGCAGGGCTTATTTTTCATCTAACCTGCCGAAATACTTGCGTAGCCGGTTGCGGTGTGATATACTGTCAGTGTATATCATATGCAACCGGTCTTTCCGGTGAAAATACAAGATTTAGAAGGGAGTTTTCGTTATGGGACTTATTAAAGCCGGTATTGGTGCGTTGGGCGGTGTTCTGGCCGACCAGTGGAAGGAGTTTTTCTATTGCGAGGCTTTGCCCTCTGATGTGCTGGTGCGCAAGGGACAGAAGCGGATTACCGGTCGTTCCTCCAACACCAAGGGCAATGACAACATCATCTCCAACGGCTCCGGTATCGCCGTGGCCGACGGTCAGTGCATGATTATCGTGGAGCAGGGCAAAATCGTGGAAGTCTGCGCCGAGCCCGGTGAGTTTACCTACGATTCCTCCACTGAGCCCTCCATCTTCTCCGGCAGCCTGGGTCAAAGCATCCTGGACACCTTCAAGGTCATCGGCAAGCGCTTTACCTACGGCGGCGACACCGGAAAGGATCAGAGAGTCTACTACTTCAACACCAAGGAAATCATGGGCAACAAGTTCGGCACTCCCAGCCCCATTATGTTCGAGGTGGTGAACAAGCGCCTGGGCTTCAGCAAGACCGTCAACATCCGCTGCAACGGTGTGTATTCCTACTTCATCAGCGATCCGTTGCTGTTCTACACCAAGGTATGCTCCAACGTGGAGTACGAATTCACCAGAGAAGAAATTGACGACACCCTGAAAACCGAGTTTGTTTCCCAGTTGCAGAATGCCTTCGGCATCCTGTCCGAGCAGGAGCTGCGTCCTGCCCAGATTCCCGGCAAGGTCAACGAGCTGCGTGCCGCTATGAATGAGGCGCTGCGCTACGAGTGGATCGAGAGCCGCGGTATTACTGTGGGCAAAATCGCTATGAACCCCATCAACCTGACGCCTGAGGATATGAAGGCCATCAGCCAGATGGAGGACTCCGCTTCCTACGGTTCCAACGCCGCCATGATGGCAGGCCGTATGATGACCTCCACCGCCAATGCCATGGAAACCGCCGCCGGCAACTCCGCCGGTGCTATGACCGGCTTTATGGGCATGGGAATGGTCAATGGTATGGGAGGCGGTGGTTTCAATGCCGCTCAGCAGTTCTATAATATGGGTCAGCAACAGCAGGCGGCAACGGCGGATAGCTGGAAGTGCGCTTGTGGCGCCACGGCCACCGGTAAGTTCTGCCCGGAGTGCGGCGCGAAGAAACCTGAACCCCAGACTGCCGGTAGCTGGACCTGCAAGTGCGGTGCTACCGCTACCGGTAAGTTCTGCCCGGAGTGCGGCAGCCCCAAACCTGCTGCTGACGGTTGGACCTGCTCCTGCGGCACGGTGAATACCGGCAAGTTCTGCCAGAACTGCGGCGGCAAGAAGCCTGCCGGCGTGCCTCAGTACAAGTGCGACAAGTGCGGCTGGCAGCCTGCCGACCCCACCAAGGCACCCCGTTTCTGCCCCGAATGCGGCGACCCCTTTGACTCCGGAGATGTGGTGTAAAACGGGAAGTGTTTTCTGCCGCTGACAGATATGAAATGAATCCGGCTTGCCAATGGGCAAGCCGGATTGTTTTCTATGTGGTATGATGAGCCATTCAGGAATCGATGAACATTCCGTACATAGTGGACGATTATGAAAGTGCAGCGCTGGCAATGCTGTCTGCGATTTCAATCAGTTCCCGTTCGGCCTGAATATCACTGGGATACGGATAGGTCTTTGCAACTTTTTCAAACAATGCCTGTGCCTTTTTCACTTTGCTGTCATCCTTCAGCGCCAGTAATGCGTATACATATTCTGTGCGGATGACAGACGGGAATTTCTTCATTGCTTTCATAATTTGTATCTGCTCTTTGGTCAGCATTTCGTCCAGAATATCCTTCCGGTTGTTACTGATCATTTCGCAGTAAATCCGGTCGCAGATCATTAAACAGCGGTGCAGACCAACAATGCCGCTGTCAATCTCCAGAAGATGCGCAATCAGCTGATCGGCCTCCTCAAATCGCTGCTCATCCATCAGACGATTGGTGGCAAAAACGCCTTGTGCAGCCACCATACTGTTACGCATTGCTTCGTCAGAGGGAACAGTAAACCATTCATCCGGCATATCCTTGAGACGAACGCCTTTGGCAGTTTGCTCATTCACCTTCAGCTGCAGCCAGAAAGCGCGCATAGCAGCCGGATTTTTCCTCAGAGAGAGGGCATTATAACCGTCATTGTCCACAGTACCCAACCGGAGGGGAATGCCGTTCATCAGAGCAATTGCTACGCCAATCAGCACCATTATCAAGCAGATAAAAGAGATAATTGTGCCGCTTGGAATCAGCAGGTAGACGATAAAAAAGATTGCGCTGGCAATCAGATTCATCATGCTGCCGCCAAGGTTAAAAAGAATCACAGGAATTCTGCCGTCCTGCATCGGAGGGGGTACCATCAGGCATTGTCCACCGGTACCGGCTAAGGTGAGCTTTTTGATTACGAATTTGGTATTCTCTTTAAGCAGCATAAAACTGCCGATTCGAAAAGATGAGAAACGATAACCGGACAGTAAACCAAACACCAAATGGCCGGCCTCGTGAATAATCAGCTGCAGGCACATTCCTACATACATTCCCACAAAAAGTACCACCAGCGGAAGTAATTCCTCCCAAAGGGAACTACCCTCTGTTACGTTTTGCTCTGCAAAGTGGACCATCAATACGCCGCAAACGCCTCCAATCAGCGCAAAAAAACCCATGAAGAGCCATTGCTGCCATTGACCTTTCTTCTCTTTCATCGTTCATTCCTCGATTCGATTGGTTTCGCCATTAACCAAAGATTGTAACTGAATGTTATTTTAGCACCTCAATGCTTTGATGGCAATATTTTTTAAAAAGGTTTTTGCACCGCTGATGTAAATTCAGCAATAAAACAGCCTGTGTAGTTTTTAAGCTGCGCAGGCTGTTTTTTGCAAATTAATATTTCAGAAACAAAACATGAACTTTTCGGAATAAATCCACTGATAGAATGATGCCATCAAAAGAAAACAAAAACAAATCAAAAGGAGATTATTGTTATGGCAAAGTTTGCAGACCACATGGAGAAGATTTCTGACGGCGTAGTGGAAGGCTACAAGAAAATCGAGGGCGGCGTTGTGACCGGCTACAAGAAGGTGGAGGATGCTTTCGTCAGCACCTTTATGGCCAAGGAAGGCGAAACCACAGAGGAAGCAAAGGCTCGCGTAACTGCTGGCACCGAAGCTCGTCAGGCAAAAATCAAGGCCGATAGGGAAGCACGGGAGGCTGCCCAGAAGGAAATGATTGAGAAGAATCTGGAAGCCAGCCGCAATGCCGGCAAGAGAAATTAACATTTCTCAAACATTTCGGAAAACATTTGCAAACCTTGGTAGGTTAGAATGCTCCCGTAATAAGGAGATAGGTAGATTATGAACGAAAACGCATTTTCATACACTTACTGCGCCCCTGAAAATCAAGAGGTGCTGAATATCCGCAAGAAGTACTTGCCCCGTGAAGAAACCAAGCTGGAGGAGCTGAAGCGGCTGGACCATTTGGTGCGGAATTCCGGTGTAACGGAGAGCCTGTGTGCCGGTATCGGCGGGTGCTTGATTTTTGGATTGGGCCTTTGTCTTGCGATGGAAGTAATCGGGCAAATGATTTGGCTGGGCGTAATCCTTGGTATTGTTGGTGCCGTTGGGATGCTTGCAGCGTTCCCTGTCTATCGGAAATTCTTTAACAAGGCAAAGGCACAGCATACCCCCCGCATTCTGGAACTGGCGGATGAACTTAGCGGACAGGTTTCATAAAATAAAACATTAAATCTATGAAAGAGGGCATAAATATGAGCAAAAACGATCAGGAATTTCTGGTGCAGAAGATTCGCACCCAGTATACAGAAAAGCAGCATACCGAGCTGGACGCGCTGAAAGAGCTGGATGCCAAGGTCAAGCGTCCTGCCAATGTGTTCGCCTACACCTACGGCAGCGTTAGCGCCGTTGTCATGGGCGCAGGCATGAGCCTTGTAATGACCGAAATCGGTGCAATCATCGGTTTGGCAAGCGCTATGGTCCCCGGTATTGCCATTGGTGTTGTTGGCATGGGTATGGCACTGAGCACTTACCCCATCTACAAGAAGATGCTGAACGCCCGTAAGAAAAAATACGCACCTGAGATTCTGAAACTCAGTGAAAAGATCATGAAAAGTTAATACAAGCGGGAGCGAGGCTCCCGCTTTTCCTGCTTTCAAAAACACAAAGGAGGCAGCGTTATATGAATGCGATTGAAATCAGAGATCTATCCAAAAGTTTTCGCGGTATGTATGCGGTAGATCACTTGAATATGACCGTTCCTGTTGGTGCTATCTATGGCTTCATCGGCGAGAACGGATCCGGCAAATCCACCACCATGAAGCTGCTGTGCGGTCATTTAGTGGCTGACGGCGGCGAAGTGAAACTGTTCGACAAGGAGCAAACCGACCCCGGCGTCCGTGTCCGTGTGGGTGCGCTGATTGAGGACCCCGGCTGCTTCCCAGGTTCTTCTGTGTATCAAAATCTGGTGATGCAGTGCATCAATCTGGGCATTGAAAACCGTGACGAGGAGATTCGCCGTGTGCTGGAAATCGTCCGCATGGAGGAGCATGCCCAGCTGAAATTCAAAAAGTGCAGTTTGGGTATGAAGCAGAGAATAGGCATTGCCATGGCATTGCTGGGCAATCCTGCTCTGCTGATTCTGGACGAGCCCATCAACGGTCTGGACACTGATGGTATGCGGATTATGCGTGAAATTCTGGTGGATATCACTCAGAAGTATGGCTGTACCGTTCTTATTTCTTCCCACATTCTCGGCGAGCTAGAAAAAATCGCCACTCATTACGGGATCATCCGTCAGGGCAAGATGATTATGGAGCTGTCCGCCAAGGATATGGACAGCAGGGCGCAGGTATTTGTTTCTCTGAAAACCAAGGATATGCTTGGTGCAAAGCAGGTACTTCGCCAAAAGTATTCCGATGTCCGCATGGAAGAGGAATACATCCGGGTATACGATGTTGATGATACAGCATCCATCGTGGATCACCTGATGAAAAACGGCCATGTGGTCAATGAAATCAAGAAGAACAAGATTGGCCTTGAGGAATATTACATCGAGCTGATGAGCCAGAAGGAGGGAGCATAATGGCACGGGAATTGAAATTTGATTCTCCCAAGATGCTGGAGAAGCAGGCGGAAAAGACCGGCAAGAAGCCGCTGATGACCACCTTCTCCGTCTACAACCTTGCCCGAAACAATGTGTTCGACTATTCCAAGGCACAGCGGGAACTGGGCTATACCACCCGGCCTTATCAGGAGACCATCCACGATGAAGTCCAGTGGCTGATTGAAGAAGGTTTGATTGAAGCCTGATGGCCACCAAGTGAAAAAGAAAGTGCAGCTTGAAAATAGCTGCACTTTTTTGCGTAATTACAAATAATAAACAAAACTTTAACATCTGCCTGTTATGATATATAATAACCATGATAATTTGCGGAGGGATTCTTATGTTTAAGATTTTGGTAGTTGAAGATGACAAGGACCTAAACCGTACGGTCTGTGCGTTTTTGAATGCCAGCGGTTATCAGGCAACCGGCTGTCTGGATGCGAACGATGCCTATGACGCCATGTATGGCACCGTGTTTGACTTAATCGTGTCTGACATTATGATGCCCGGCATCGACGGCTTTGAATTTGCCAAAACTGTCCGCAGCCTGAACGAGAATATCCCCATCCTGTTTATGACCGCAAGGGATGACTTTGCCTCCAAGCAGCGGGGGTATCGCATCGGCGTGGATGATTATATGGTCAAGCCCATTGATCTGGACGAACTTTTCCTGCGGATTGGTGCTTTGCTTCGCCGGGCTAAGATTGCTAGCTCCAGAACCTTGGAAGTCGGCAGCTTTTCCATGGACATGGACGAGCATACGGCTATGCTGGGTGACGAAGAAATCTCTCTTACCAACCGGGAATTCAACATCCTTTACAAGCTGCTTTCTTACCCCAAAAAGACCTTCACCCGTCAGCAGCTGATGGACGAATTCTGGGACGCAGACACCGAAACCGCACCCAGAGCGGTGGATGTGTATATGACCAAGCTCCGTTCCAAGCTGGGAAGCTGCGAAGACTTTGAAATCAAGACCGTTCATGGTCTGGGTTACAAGGCGGTGATCAAATGAAAAAACTTTCCTTTCGGCAGGTTTTGAAAGCAGTCAACAGCTATGTAGTATTCTTTTTAACAGTGGGATTTGCCGTCAGCTGCTGCATGATGCTGTTTTTGAGTGTTCTTGCTGACTCTATGGGCCTTGTGCTGGATGCAAATAACATTGGGGTTGCTGCGAAGCTGACCTTCGGTAATGTGCTGCTGATTACATTCCTGTTTGGAACTGCCGACTATATTCGTCGCAAGATCACAGTAGAACGACCTGTGAAACAGATTACAGCGGCTGCGGAAAAAATCATGCAGGGAGATTTTTCTACCCGTGTTCCGCCAATCCACGGAGCAGGCACTGACGGCTTTAATCAGATTGGTTCCGCCATCAACAAAATGGCAGAAGAGCTTTCCGGTACAGAAACACTGCGTACCGACTTTATCGCCAATGTGTCCCATGAACTGAAAACTCCGCTGGCGGTGATGGCGAACTTGTCTACTATGCTCCAGCGCCCCGGTATTACAGAGGAAGAAAAGAACGAATATGCCAAGTCAATTTCCGAAGCTGCCCG
>JAZSEN010000008.1:0-26843 GCA_045531675.1 Faecousia sp. | reverse complement strand
AAATCAAATACCACGTCAAGCCCTGCGGGAACGTCCAGCCTTATGAAAAATTCGTCTTCGGGTATGAGATCACTTTCATCGATTTCAAGATCATTGGTAAGTACTACACGAAGCTTGCCGAATTGTTCAACGGCTTCTTCGTTAAGATCGGACATTACATCAATCAGACCTTCCCAATCGCTGACGTAACGGGTATAGCCCGCACTGTCGACAACCTCCTCGTAATGGGGTGTTTCATTGACCACCGTCACGGGAAACTGAATTCTTATTAAACGCCAGGCTTTATCGTAAGAGCTGACTTTGGCATCAGTCCTCCGCACACCGTCGATCCATATCTCAATATCATCAAGATTGTTCCAGTCGAAGGTATAGGGCGGGAGGTACATATTCTCCTCGTAGGGAGTTGCGTTGACGCATATTTCCACATAGGTTGTAGCTCCCGCGGTCAGGTAATCGTCGTCGTTGAGCTCGACCGGTTGACGGATTATTGAGTATCGTAGATAATAACCTTCTTCGTCATAATTATATACTTTGTCAAAAGCTTCACCCGCCTCCCCGAGGGTCATGCCGTCATGAAGACGCGGAATACCCAAAGTAAGATCAAGCTTGGTAATGGTCTCGGTGGGCAAAATGTCTCGCCAACGTGCATAGAGGGTCATATCTTCATGGATTTGCGTGTTTTTAAAATCAAATTCCTTGGGTGCTTCTGGATATTCATACCAGCCCTCAAACACCTTTCCCTCATATTTCACGTAAGGCAGAGTTTCCAAATATCCGCCAAGCATTGCCGTTCGGGTGAAGTTTTCGCCCGCGCCGCCTCTATCAAAGGTGACTGTGCACATAGGTCCGTCGTATTCCGTAATCTCAAAGGGAACGACAATATCAATGCAATCCGAGCGATAGCCTGTCTTGACGTAGGCATCCTCTCTTTTGACACCGTTGACCCAGATCTCCACCTCCTCGGGATGCCAAGGATCAAAGGTGTAGTCAGCATCCGCGCCGTTTTTGGTCGTTTTTGATATAATAGGAATGTATACGTAAGCGGGAATGCCCGCCTCCAGAAAGTAGTTATTGACCGGACTTGTATTTTGTCGAACACCTATCTGATAAAAATTATCATAATAATACGGCTTGGAACTGTCGTTGACAATGCATTCAGCCACCTGCCAACCCGCATCATAGCCGCGGATCTTATTGTGCAATTTGGGGTCCTCAATGGTAAGCTCCACCTTTGTGATGACGGTCTTGCCATCCAGCACATCCTCTGCCAAACCGGGCAGCTCGAAGGCGGGCACCAGGCCCAGGAGCATCACCGCTGCCAGCAGGATGCTAAGAATCCGTTTTATAAATGAATACCGCATAATATTTCCTCCTTTTTTGTACCCTCAGTCAGAGGGATTATTTACCACAGGGGATTGGCTTCGCTGATATGGTCGTACAGGCGGCTCCAGTCCTTCATATTGACCTTGCCGTCGCCGGTGACGTCGGCGCAGAGCAGGTTGTAATCCTCTAGAGGATTGGTTTCGCTGATGTGATCGTACAGGCGGCTCCAGTCCTTCATGTTCACCTTGCCGTCGCCGGTGGTGTCGCCAATCAGGTTGATTTCCACATTCTGTACGACGTCAGTGGTCACGACCACAATGTACTCACGGGTAACGTGGTTGGGCTTGCTCACCCGCAGGGTATAGACGCCCACAGCCAGTCCCCAGAAGCTGTAGCTGCCGTTGCTGTCAAAGGTTCCCATGGAAATAGGGGTAGTCTGGTTTTTGGGAATGAGCTCCAGCGTAAGGATACCATCACCATAGCTGGTCACGTTGCCACTGATGGTGCAGCTGCCCAGTTCAGGTGCGGAGGAGTAGCTGGTGAAGGTGTAGAAGGCCCAGACTGCGCCGCTGCCTACCACGATGTCATCCCACTCTCCGTGGGGGGTGACGGACTTGCCGTTGATGACAACCTCCACCTCGTCAGCGAACTGACTGATGGACATGCCATCGGAGATTACAGGAACAAACTTGATGGCCATGCGGTAGGGACCGGCATCGCCGAACCGCTCGCCGGCTTCCAGCTGTCTGCCCTCACAGTCGTACCAGTAGATGCCGCTGCCGTTCAGACCGTAGTCCGTATCCAGCTGATACAGGTCGGGATTCGCCAGCGTGGCGGTGTAGTCAGGCAGGTTGTCAGCCTTCGGCACGTCGATGTCGTAAACCTGAATTGTAGACACCGTGGGCATTTCGCAGGTGAAGGTGTAGGTAACGCGGGTATTCCAGGTATCCGTCCAGCCTGTAACAATGTTGGCGGTATTACCGTTGATGGTGGCTGTCAACAGAGTCTCACCATTGCTTCTGGCAAAGGTGAAACCGTCATCCACGCAGACATAAATGGTACAGGAATAGGTGTGACCGGGAATAAAGGTATCATTCTCGTAAACGTACTCATAGCTGCCGGTGGTCGTATCCCACCACTGGACACCATTCTTGACGTAGTACCACTTTTCCGGGGGATTCTTCCAGTAAATATCCTCATAGGAATTCTTTGTGGTATCGATGTGATAGCCGGTGCCGAACATATTGGCGGTGTAGGTGGGGCGCTGGCCTGCCACGGGGGCAACCACGTCCACGATGGTGACCTCCTCGATGATGAAATCATTACACTTACCGAAATCGAAATAAACGGTGATGACCTCCTCGGGGTCTTGGTCATAGGCCTTTTCGACGACGGCAGGGCTGCCGTTGACGGTGGCAACCACGTCGGGTTGGACGGTGCCGTCGGCAGTGGTGACGGGGAACTTGTACCCGTTGCCATTCAGACCATCCAGCAGATTCACGTCCATAAACACGCGGTAGTACTTGCCGCCCACGAACTTTTCGCCGGCAGCCATGATTGTAAAGTTAACACCGTCGGTGGAAACGCCCCAACGCACGTCGCGGCTGTATACGCCGTATTCCGCACCGGGGTCGGTGACGGCGGTGGAGGGCGTCTTGCCCTCGACGGGGGCGGTAATCTCCAACTCCACCGTGCTGATGGCATAGGCACACTCGCCCAGATTGGCGGTGAGGATCATTCCCTTCTTATCGCCATCCAAGATGCCGGTGGTAACGGCCTTGCCGTTGACCTTGCCCATCACACCGTCGACAAAGCGATAGGGGTCGTCGGCGGAAAGGGTAATCTTCACGGTATAGCGGTGACCGGCGCGGAACAACGCGTCCTGAGACACCATCTCCTCGCCGTCCTCGTACCAAACGATGCTCTCCACGGTGCAACGGGGATCCAGGAAATAGACGTCGGAGGCATTTCGGTCGGGGAGTTTGCCGTCTCTGGGGCCGTCAATCAAAAGGGACACGTCGCGGATGGCGGAATACATCTCCAGCTCCATAGCAGGAGAGTCGCCTGTGCCGTAGATATCATTGCCGTTGACATGGCCGCCGTCGGGCTGAATAATCTCCAGCGTGCCGTCCAGATACAGGAAGCCGCCGGTCTTGACCGCCTGCGCGTCATTCTTGGGGCCGATAATCTGATAGTAACCCTCTTCAAAGGCGACGTGGGTGTCGGCGTTAATACCGTACCAGCCGTTGGTGTTGATGACCACCTTGCCCTTCAGATCCACGTAGCCGTTTTCGACCCAGATGCCGCTTCTGCGCTCGTTAAAGGCGGTAATGCGGATATCGTCGCCGCTAAGCTCCACGCTGCGAATGGCGTAAATGCCGGTGTCGCCCTCTACCCGCAAGCTACCGCCTTCAAAGACGACGTCCTTAGCATTAATGCCGTGGCTCTCGCCAACAGAAACGATGGGACCACCGTACAGTTCGACGGTACCCTGGGGAGCGTACATACCCACTCCGGTCTGGCTGACCGCGGTGAGGTGGCCGTTGACGTAGATGTAATGGAACTCGAATTGGTCGTTTTCATCGTAAACGTGGAGAGCATCGTCATAGCCGATGACGGTGCCTCCTTTTACGGTCAGTGCCAATTTGCTGGTGGCGCTGATACCGTGTTGACCTGACCAGTCGGAATTCACCTTGGTGGCCTTATTCTCCGCCCACAGAGAATTAGCGGTCACGTAGACTTCAACGCCGTTCAAAGCATCACCCACATCGGTGGTGATAACCGCGCTGTCGGCAGTAACGTCAATGTTATCGGCCGCTATACCGGCATAGCCCTCAACATTCAGAGTCGTACCATTGAATGAAAAACGATTCGCATCGATAGCGTAACACACACCATAGTTAAAGGGATTATCCGATCCTTGCTCGACAACGGAGCCCTGTGCGATGAGCGAGCCTTCCACGGTCACATCATTGTCGCAAAGGATTGCTTGGTCTATCGTGCCGATTACATGGATGTTGCCGCACAGAGACACATTACCATTGGTGTCCTCTAACCACTCGGCGACCCTAATGCCGAATCTTCCAATGATGGTGGCGTCGTCGCTGATGACGGTTACATCCCCGTAGGCGCTGATACCTGCCCAATCGGCAAGCGGATGGAGTTCCTCCTCCATCAGGTTTTGCAGGAACAAATAGTCGCTATCGACATACACATATCCGGTGCTGGCGATGGGACTACTTACACTGGTGATAATCGTAGTGCTGTCGGCAGTAATGTTTACCCCGCCATCTGCGTCAATTCCACCATAGCCCTCAATATCCAGAGTCGTACCGTTGAACGAGAAACCGCCTTCCGCATATACGCACAAGATGTCCTCTGCGATCACACGCAGATTACCGTTCACTTCCGTCCTGCCGATAGATCGCATAGCATACCCCGAATCATGGTCTGCACCAAGGACGAAGTTGCCGTTTAGGGTAAGATTTCCATCGACAAAGAAGCAGTTCTCGCCCACGATGCCGCCGTTTTCTGAGGATAGGGTTGCGTCACCATCCGCAAAGATCGTATGAAAGGTGTAGGGGACGTTTTCGTTTTCCTCGCTGCCCCGGTTCTCTATCCACAGATTGTCACTGTCCACGTAGATATTTCCGCCGTTCAAAGCGTAATAGCGCTCTGTGATGATGGAGACAGAGTCGGCGGTGATGGAAATATCGGTGTCGAGATTATAGTTTCCCGCAAGGATACCTCCCAGGCCTTCTACCTCCAAAGTGGTTCCGTAGAAGAAGAAACCGTCCCTCGCACCGATACTGATATTATCTCTGCTAGCGAAATGGACTTCGGGGTCAAACCGGGCACCGCTGACGCTCTTCAGGGAGCCGTTGACGACCATCTCGCCCCTTGCGGCGTTGATGGTGCGATCGTTGTTGGAATTTACCGTGAACGCGCCCGACATGTAGATCCCGCCGGTTCCGGCCGCTACAGCAATCCCGTTGGCGCCGATATCGAAGGTGCCGCCGCTCAGGGTGATGTTGCCCAGCGAGCTGAAAATGGCGTTGCCATTGCCGGCGATGGTGGCGTTGTTGCTCTGGATGTCAATATGGCCGCCGGCATAAATACCGCCGACGATAAAGCTGTCGGCGTTATGGATATACACCGTCTCGGACACCTCAATGGCGTGCCAGCCGGTCTGAATAAACAGATCGCTGGAGCAGTTCAGGCTCTTCACGTCGATGCCGTTGCCGCTTCCGTTGACCGTCAGCCTGCCGCTGCCCTCAATGGTCAGGTTGTAGTCGCCTTCGATATAGGGCACCGTCAGATCGGTGTCCATATTCAGGGTGGTGTCACCGTACAGGACAACGCCCTCATTGGCTCTTATGCCGCTGGCATACATCAAGCCCGTGATATTTTGGGCGCGTACCGGCATGGTAGCCGCCGGAATCAATCCGACCACCATGACGAACGTCAGCAGGACGCTAATGATTCTATTGGATACCTTATGTTTCATCGTTATTTCCTCCCTGTTTTGCATTTGTCCTCGACTGCACAACATTTGTACATACAGATTATACACCCCACACCTTTTTTTGTCCCCACACTTTCAAAAATTATATCAAAAAAGGTGTGGGAAAAAGTGTGGGGAAAAGTGTGGGTATCCGTTGACCTCATCGACGAACCGTGTTATAATGATTTCCCGGTGATATTGCACACCGGCCCTCCCCACAACAATCAAAATGGTCGAGGACGTTTTATGAAAAAGTATCTTCCGGGAGGACTTTCCCTCTCATTGATAATCTTCGGACTTTCCGGTTGCAGCGCTGTCGGTGAAAAGGCTGCAAGCCTGTCCATCATCTATGCCGCCGCCGCTGTGCTTTCTCTGGCACTTCTTATCGGCTGCTGCTTTTTGGTGCACAAAAACAGAAAATGGTTTCTTCTGTTGTTTTCCTCCGTGCTGGTGGTCAACATCGGCTACACCTTCCTGTCCATGTCCAATTGTCTGGAGATGGCCCTGTGGGCAAACCGGCTGGCTTATCTGGGCTCGGTATTTCTGCCGCTGGCCATGCTGATGATTATCCTCAACGTCACCAACACAAAATTCAAGCAGCACCTTCCGGTTGCTCTGTTTGCCCTTTCGGTGATTGTGTTCCTGATTGCCGCAAGTCCCGGAATTCTGCCCATCTACTATAAAGAGGTATCCTTCGCAGTGGTGGATGGCGTTTCCACACTGGTAAAGGTGTACGGACCGCTTCATCCTCTGTATCTGTTCTACCTGCTCGGCTATTTTACCGCAATGGTGACCATCATCCTGCGTGCCATCATCAAAAAAAACATCGATTCCGCAGCCCATGCCGTTATTCTGGCGATTGCGGTTTTCGTAAATATCGGTGTCTGGCTGATTGAGCAGCTTTCCAGCTTTGATTTTGAAATGCTGTCCATTTCCTATATCATCAGCGAGCTGTTTCTTTTGGGACTACACCTTGTGGTGAACGAGATTCAGCGTTTACGGGAGCTTGTCAGGATAAAAGACGAAGCCCTTCAAGCCACCACAGTTCCGGAAGAACCGAAAAAGCCTGCCCGCAGCTCGGCAGAAGAGATGGAATGTTTCGTCCACGGTCTCGACACCCTGACCCCCACCGAAAGACTGATTTATGAAGCGTACCTGAACGGAAGCTCCACCAAGGACATTATGAACGAACTGAACATCAAGGAAAACACCTTGAAGTTCCACAACAAGAACCTTTACAGCAAGCTTGGCGTATCCTCCCGGAAACAGCTTCTGGAAATCTACAAAGCCATTCAGTCGGATGCAGAAGTAAACGGATAGACGATTATGCATAAAACCGCTCAGGTCTGTGGACCTGAGCGGTTTTTCCCATCTTACATATCAGTTACCTCTATTCCTGTAATCCTCGTCAATGCGGCTCTTCCAGCTGGCCTGAAGCGGCGCGGAGCACTGGCGCACCTGACGGATGGCTTCGCCGACTGTTTCATAGATGACACCTGTGCCTTGACGATCGGCGTGGTAATTGGCGGCACGGTCGGCATCAATTCCAAAACGGGCAGCTTCCTTGGCGGCATCGATATTAGCGCCCAGAAACAGGAATTCCCACCCATACTTTTCCTTCTGTCGTTCAATCATCGCTTTCAGCCGGTCGTAAGAATAGTGGCTGCTGGCATTCTCCATGCCGTCGGTGGTGATAACGAACACCGTCTTTTCGGGGCGATCCTCCTCACGGGCATACTTGTGGACGTTGCCGATGTGATGGATGGCCTTGCCAACTGCATCCAGCAGTGCCGTGCAGCCGCGGACGTAGTAGTCCTTGCGGGTCATAGGTGCAACCTTTTGAATGTCCACACGATCATGAATCACCTCGCTGACATTGTCGAACAGGACCGTGGACACATAAGCCTCCCCCTGCTCTCTGCGCTGCTTTTCCAGCATGGCGTTGAAGCCGCCGATGGTGTCGTCCTCCAACCCTGCCATGGAACCGCTCCGGTCCAGAATGAATACGATTTCTGTCAAATTCTTTTTCATAAAAATACCTCCTGTAATGTGGCGTGTTTTTGCTTACATCCACATTATAGGAGGTTTTCATATTCAAATGGTCAACTGGCAGGGGACTTTTTTGCACCCGTCAGAACATTTTCCAGTTTGTCAAATAGGTTCTAAATTATCGTTTAACGCAGAGGCAGACTTTCGACATACTGAAAGCCTTCCGCGCAACAGCGCAGAAGGCTTTTGCAGTATTATTTACCGGGACCGGCGGTGTCGGCGCCATCGCCAACCAGACCCAGTTCACGGGCGGCATCCTGACGCATCTTGTACTTCAGGATTTTGCCGGCGGCGTTCATGGGGAAACTGTCCACAAAGGAAATGTAGCGGGGCACCTTATGCCGTGCCATGCTGGCCTTGATGTAGGCGGTCATTTCCTCCACCGTAACGGAATCCTTCTCTTTCAGGATGATGCATGCCATGATTTCCTCGCCGTACTTCTTATCCGGCACACCGATGACCTGAACATCCCGAACCTTGGGATGGGTGTAGATGAACTCTTCGATTTCCTTGGGGTAGATGTTCTCACCGCCACGGATGATCATATCCTTTAGACGACCGGTGATCCGGTAGGTGCCGTCGGCACCCCGACAGGCAAGGACACCGGAGTGGAGCCAGCCCACCGCATCCACGGTGGCGCGGGTGGCTTCAGGCATTTTGTAGTAGCCCTTCATGGTGTTGTAGCCACGGGAGCAGAACTCACCGTTGACACCATCCGGCACAGTTTCGCCGGTTTCGGGGTCGATAATCTTGCACTCCACATGGGGGAAGTCGTAGCCGACGGTGTTGGTGCGGAGCATCAAATCGTCGGTCCATGCGGACATGGTGGAGCCGGGAGAGGACTCGGTCTGACCGTAGACGGACACGATGCCGCGCATATTCATCTCGTCCGGCTGGGCGGCACGGCGCATCAGCTCCGGCGGACAGCCGGCACCGGCCATGATGCCGGTACGCATATGGGAGAAGTCGGTCTTGCGGTAGTCGGGGTGATTGAACATGGCGATGAACATGGTCGGCACGCCGTTGAACGCCGTAATCCGCTCCTGATTGATGCAGGCAAGGCTGGACTTGGCGGAGAAATAAGGCAGCGGACACAGGGTTGCGCCATGGGTCATGGAGGAGGTCATGGTCAGCACCATGCCGAAGCAATGGAACATGGGCACCTGCACCAGAAAACGGTCGGCGGTGGACAGACCCAGACGGTCACCGATGCACTTGCCGTTGTTGACCACATTGTAATGGGTCAGCATAACACCCTTGGGGAAGCCGGTGGTGCCGGAGGTGTACTGCATGTTGCACACATCGTCCGGCTGGACGTTGGCTGCCATGCGATGGACTTCCTCCACAGGCACCAGCTCGCAGCGGGCCATGGCCTCATCAAAGGTCAGACATCCCTTCTGCTTGTAGTCCACGGTGATGACATTGCGCAGGAAGGGCAGCCGCTTGCAGTGCAGCGGAGAACCGGCCTTGGTGCCTTCGATTTCGGGGCAGATTTCGTTGATGATCTTGCGATAGTTGGAGTCCAGCGCAGACTCAATCATCACCAGCGTATGGGTATCGGACTGGCGCAGCAGGTACTCTGCCTCGTGGATTTTGTAGGCGGTATTGACGGTGACCAGAATGGCACCGATTTTGGTGGTTGCCCAGAAGGTGATGTACCATGCAGGCACGTTGGTTGCCCAGATTGCCACCTTCATACCGGGGCGGACACCCAGAGAAACCAGCGCACGGGCGAAATCGTCCACATCCTTGCGGAATTCCTCATAGGTACGGGTGTAGTCCAGAGTGGTGTACTTGAAGGCGTACTGGTCGGGGAACTCCTCCACCATTCGGTCCAGCACCTGAGAGAAGGTCAAATCAATCAAATCGTCCTTCTTCCAGACGTACTGACCGGAGCCGTCGTGGTTGTAGTAGAGGGATTTCTTGCGGGTACGGGGGTTGTTGAACCGGCTCATATAGTTGACGAAGTGGGGGAAAATCACTTCCCGATCCTGCAAGTCCTCCATCCACTCCGGCTTCCACTCCAGAGAAATGAAGCCATCGTAATTGATGGAGCTCAGCGCCCGCATCATATCCGCCACAGGCAGATTGCCCTCGCCAATCAGGTTGTAGGTATCGGCATCGTCGGAGTCACGCAGATGAACGTGCTTGACGTAGGTGCCGAGGTTTTTGATGGTGCTGTCGGCGCTTTCGCCGAAGTCACGGTAGGGGTGGTGCATATCCCACAGAGCGCCCAGCCAGTCGCTGGCGTAGCTCTCCAGCAGGGTACGCAGACGGGCAGTATCAGCGAAGATGCCGCTGGTTTTAATCAGCAGGCACACGCCCATCTCCTCCGCCAGGGGGAGCAGACGGTCGATGTTGCTGCGCAGGGTATCCTCGTCATCAGAGGAGGCCCAGCCCACCACATAGGGAATCTGGGCATCATGGGCGGTTTTGGTCATCCGCTCCAGCGCATCGTCCATGGTGGCGGACAGATCCACGGAGGTGTCCAGACAGGGAATGGACAGCTTCAAATCCCGAAGCTGGCGGACTGTTGCCGCAATCTTATATTTATCGAAGGGACCGCCACGGTCGGTCAACTCCGGCGCTTTGAAAAGATTATAGACCTCGATGCCGGTAAAGCGCATATCCAGAGCGGAATGGAGCAGCTCCTCCCAGCTCATATCGCCCCAGCCACGGGTTGAAAAGGAGAGTTTCATGCGTTATCCTCCTCGTAAACGATTTTGTTCAGGGCATTGATGTAGGCAAGGATGCCGGAGCCCACGATATCAGTGGAGATGCCCTGACCGGAGTAGACCTTGCCGCCGGAACGGAGCTTAACAATGGTCTGACCCATAGCCTCCCGACCCTCGGTAACGGACTGAATCTGGAAATCGTCCAGCTCATAATGGTGACCGGTAATCTGCTCAATGGCAAGGAATGCCGCATCGATGGGACCGTCGCCCAGAGATACGCCCTCCAGCACTCTGTCCTGTCTGGTCAGCTTCAGGTGGGCGGTGGCGGAAACCACGTTGCCGGAGGTGACCACAAAGCTCTCCAGCTTGTAGGTAGGCGGCACCTGCATAGCGGCGGAAGCCACAATGGCATCCAGCTCACGGGCGCTGACCTTCTCCTTCTTCTGGGCAATGACCCGGAAGGCATCGTAGACCTTGGCACCGTCCTCGTCGGACAAATCGTAGCCCAGCCGCGCCACCACCTTCATCACAGCGGTCAGATCATCGTGACCGGTCAGATAGGTGCTGCCGTCGTCCTCCTGCACGCCGTTGTCAAAGGGAGAGGTCTTGCTGCGACCGGTCTGGCACATCCATTCAATCTGGCTGCAAATCCGCTTCATGCTGGTGGTGCGGACAGTACAGGTGGCATTGTAGAACTCGCCCTTGGCGGACAGAACCTTGGTCACGTTGGGCAAGGATGCCACATTGACCCGATAGGCGGCCGCCTTGATTTCGCCGGCGCCGTAGCGGACGGCGGCAATGGCGCAGGAATCCGCCATGGAAAGATCATCGGCGCAGGAAACGCCCAGCGTCACTTCCTTCAGCTCCGGCACATTGGCAAACAGCTCACGGATAAAGGCGGTGAACTCATTGGGCAGCATGGCACCGGCGGTGTCGCAGACGGTGACGGTTCCGGCACCGGCGGCAATGGCGGTGCGGACGGCTTCGTACAGGAATGTCACATCACTTCTGGTGGCGTCATCCGCCACAAACTCCACATCGCCGCAGAGCTTGCGGCACTCGGTGACGGTGTCCCGGATAGCAATCAGCATGGCATCCGGCTTTTTATGGAACAGGTATTCCATCTGAACAGGGCTGACAGGGGCGCAGACCTGCAGTCTGGCTTTTCTGGCCTCCTTCAAAGCGTTCCAGGTCAGCTGTACACTTTCGGCGTTCAGGGAAACAGGCACGGCAATGGTGCTGTCCTTGACCGCTGCAACCACGGATTTGATACGCAGGCTGTCGATTTTCGGCTGGGTGATGGGCTCCAGCTCAATCAGGTCCACACCCAGCTTATCCAGCAGCTTGCTTAGCTCAATCTTCTCCTTAAAAGACAGGGAAATGTCAGTTCCTGTCTGCTTCATGGTCACATCGCTGATCCGGATCTTGTTCATATGAGGTTCCTCCTTAAATAAAAAAGTCCCTGAGGCAAATGCCTCAGGGACGAAACAGTAAGTTCGCGGTACCACCCTGATTATCTCCCCGTAGGGAAATCACTTCAGACTCCAGCAAGTCCTATCCCGTAACGGGGGCAACCGGGTCCCACTACTTGAAAGCCGTTGGCAGGACCAACTCGGGAATCAGATCGCTGAAACCTTCCGCACCGGCTCGCACCAACCGCCGGCTCTCTGGAGCATCGTGAAAAAGCGAATTTTCCGTCAAAGTCTTTTCGTATGTACCACACATTAAACCACAATCCATCCCGTTTGTCAACAGGCAGATTTCCTAATTTTCAGCGCCTGTCGCAGAATCATTTTGTCAGGATGCTAAAAAAATCTTCTTCGTGAGAAAAACATTTGACTTTTGTGTGCGGACATGCTATAGTGTTGCCAATAGGAAAAAGGCTGTGACGAAGACGGTCCGGCAGCAGCGCTTTCAGAGAGTCGTTGGTTGGTGCGAAACGACAGCGGGATGCCATCAGACCCATCACTTCCGAGCCGGAGAGCCGAACCTCTGTCAGGTTCTCCCGTGTGCCCGCGTTAAGGGATAGGGCTTGTTGGAGCCTGAAGGGACGGCACTTTTGCCGTAATTTGAGTGGTACCGCGGGTATGTTTTTACTCGTCTCAAGATGATTCATCTTGGGACGATTTTTTATTTCGAAAGGGGTCTTTATTATGAGCAACCAGAATTCTTCCAATCAGCTGATGGATATCGCCATGCGAATTAAGGACATGCGTGAGATTCTGGGCTTTAGTATAGAAAAGATGTCCGAGCTCACCGGCTTTAACGAGGAGGACTACCGGCTCTACGAATCCGGCACGGTGGATTTGCCCTTTACCTTCCTGCACAAGTGCGCCAAGGTTCTGGGCGTTGAAATCACAGTTCTGCTGGAGGGTCGCAGCGCCAAGCTGACCGGCTACACCGTCACCCGCAAGGGCAAGGGTCTGGTCACCGCCAGCGAGGATGGCATCACCATTCAGGACATGGCTCCCATGTTCCGCAAAAAGCTGGCCACTCCCTACTGGGTCACCTACCAATATTCCGAGGAGCTGCAGAATCAGCCCATCCACACCACCACCCACTCCGGTCAGGAGTTCAACCTGGTCATCAAGGGCGCCATGAAGATTCGCATCGGCGACCGGGAGGAGGTCCTCCGTGAGGGCGACAGCGTATTCTACAAATCCTCCACCCCCCACGGCATGATTGCCATTGACGGTCAGGACTGTGTGTTCCTGTCCATGATTATGGCAAGTGACACTACCGACCAGCCGCTTTTCATCCCCAAGCCCAGCGACAATGGTCCGGAGCTGCTGTGCAGCAAATTCGTCCACGCCGAGGAAGATGAGAAGGGCGCCCTGACGGGCATGAGCTTCACCGGTGCCGACGAATACAACTTCGCCTTTGATACTGTGGATGCCATCGCTCGCCGTGAACCGGATAAGCTGGCCATGGTTCATATCGCCAACGATATGACCGAACGCCGCTTTACCTTTAAGAATATCAAGGACGCCTCTTCCCAGAGTGCCAATTACTTCAAATCTCTGGGCATCAAGCGCGGCGATAAGGTCATGCTGGTGCTCAAGCGCCACTACCAGTTCTGGTTCGCCATTCTGGGTCTGCACAAGCTGGGCGCAGTGGCGATTCCCGCCACCAATCAGCTGGTGGCCCACGACTTCACCTACCGCTTCAAGGCCGGTGAGGTCAGCGCCATTCTCTGTACCGCCGACGGCGATACCGCCCATCAGGTGGAGCTGGCCGAGCAGGAGGTGGGCATGTCACTGACCAAAATCATGGTCGGTGGCAAGCGCGAAGGCTGGCACGACTACGACGAGGAATACGGCCTGTTCAGCCGCCGTTACCGCCGGACCGAGGATGCTCCCTGTGGCAACGATCCCATGCTGATGTTCTTCACCTCCGGCACCACCGGCTACCCCAAAATCGGCATGCACAGCTACAAATACGCACTGGGTCACTTCGTCACCGCCAAGTACTGGCACCTGTGCGAGCGGAACGGCCTGCACTTTACCATCTCCGAAACTGGCTGGGGCAAAGCGCTGTGGGGCAAGCTCTATGGACAGTGGCTCTGTGAGGGCGCGGTGTTCGTCTACGACTTCGACCGCTTCGACGCAGAAAAGATTCTGCCCATGTTCGCCAAGTACAACATCACCACCTTCTGCGCTCCCCCCACCATGTACCGGATGCTGATTAAGCAGGATCTGAGCCGGTTCGACCTGAGTTCCATCCACCACGCCACCACCGCCGGCGAGGCGCTGAACCCCGAGGTGTTCTACAAGTTTGAGGAGGCCACCGGTCTGCGGATTGCGGAGGGCTTCGGTCAGACGGAAATGACCCTTGGCATCGCCAATCTGGTTGGCACCCAGCTCAAGCCCGGCGCCATGGGCAAGCCTGTCCCCGGCTACGGCATCGATCTGGTGGATACCGAGGGCAACAGCGTTGCCGACGGTGTCAACGGTGAAATCGTCATCCGCACCGACCCCAAGCCTACCTGCGGCGTGTTCCTGGGCTACTACGGCAACGAGGAAAAGACCAAGGAGGTCTGGCACGACGGCATGTATCACACCGGCGACCTTGCATGGCGTGATGAGGACGGCTACTTCTGGTATGTGGGCCGTGCCGACGATGTAATCAAATCCTCCGGCTACCGCATCGGACCCTTCGAAATCGAATCCACCATCATGGAGCTGCCCTACGTTCTGGAGTGCGGTGTCTCCGCCGCTCCCGACGAGGTTCGCGGTCAGGTGGTCAAGGCCAGCATCGTGCTGGTAAACGGTGTGGAGGGCACCGAGGAGCTGAAAAAAGAAATCCAGACCTACGTCAAGCAGCACACCGCTCCTTATAAATATCCCCGCATCGTGGAGTTCCGCAAGGAGCTTCCCAAGACCATCAGCGGTAAAATCATCCGCAATAAGCTGTAAATTATGGTTTGGCGGTGTAAGATTGCACCGCACCGAATAATCATTTGCAGTATCAAGGCTTGACAATTTCACAATTGAGTGATATGATTCTGAATAGTGAATAAAGGCTAAGACGGAGAGTTCCGGTCGAACAGGCGTCCAGAGAGAAGTGGCGGTTGGTGCAAGCCACGGCGCAATTGACCGGTATGTCGCTCCCAAGCCGGAGAGAAGAACACGTCATGTTAGTAGAACTCTCCCGTGTCAGCCGCGTCAGTGCTTAGGGCTTGTTGGAGCCCGATGAGTGGTACCTGCTGTGAGGCAGGTGCAATTTGAGTGGTACCGCGGGTATTTTGTACTCGTCTCAAAGAATCATTTCTTTGAGACGAGTTTTTTACTTTTTGTGAGGTACATTTTATGGAAAATATGATGACCGGCATGGATTTTAAGATTCGTGAGGTGGCACAGCGTATTCGGGAGCTGAGAGAAATCTCCGGCTTCACCGTTGAGGAAATGGCGCAGCGCACCAACCTGAGCGTTGAAGAATACGTCCAGTGCGAGTCCGGTAACCGGAATCTCAGTGTGGCGTTCCTGTACCGCTGTACCCTGAGCTTCGGCGTGGATATGGGCGACCTGCTGGAAGGTCGCAGCCCCAAGCTTCGCTCCTATGACCTGACCCGCAAGGGCGAGGGTCAGAGGATTGAGGAAGCCCACCACATGATTGGCTACAACCTTGCCGCCGACTTCCGCAACCGCATCGCCCTGCCCCTGTACATGGAGATGAAATACCGTGAGGGCGCGGAATACGAGGACATCCAGCTGACCAGTCACGAGGGTCAGGAGTGTGACATCGTTATCCGTGGTCACATGAAGATTCAGATCGGCGGTCGCACGGAAATTCTTCATCCCGGCGATACCATTTATTATGATTCTTCCACGCCTCACGGCATGATTGCCGTAGACGGCGAGGACTGTGCGTTCTATGCCATCGTCCTGAGCAACTCCGCCGCCCGTGAGGGTGAGGAGGTTGCCGCCGTTGCCACCCCCGACACCAAAAAGGTGGCACCGGACAAGCAGGAGCGCATCTACCGCAAATTCATCGACCGCACCGTGGAGGACGGTCTGCTCACCGCCATCAGCTTCAAGGGTGAGGAGAAGTTCAACTTCGCCTTTGACGTTGTGGACGCTCTGGGCACCACCAAGCCCGACAAGCTGGCCATGCTCCACGTTTCCGAGGACGGCACCGAGCACCGGTTCACCTTCCAGGATATCAAGAAGGAATCCGCCAGAGCCGCCAACTATTTCAAAGCCATCGGCATTCAGAAGGGCGACCGTGTGATGCTGGTGCTGAAGCGCCACTATCAGTTCTGGTTCGCCATGATGGGTCTGAACAAGCTGGGCGCTGTGGCAATCCCCGCCCCCAATCAGCTGCTGGAGAAGGACTTCTCCTACCGCTTCACCGCCGGCAAAATCAAGGCGATTCTCGCTACCGCCGATGGTGGGGTTGCCGATGCGGTGGATGCCGCCGCTGTGGGCTGCCCCGGTCTGGAAATCAAGATTCTGGTGAACGGTCAGCGTGAAGGCTGGCGTGATTTCAACGCCGAGTACACCATGTACAGCTCCCACTTCGACCGCACAGAGGATACCCCCTGCGGCTCCGATCCCATGCTGATGTACTTCACCTCCGGCACCTCCGGCTATCCCAAGATGGCGGCCCATAACTACAAGTACCCTCTGGGTCACTTCATCACCGCCAAGTACTGGCACCGGGTCAACCCCGACGGACTGCACTTCACCATTTCCGACACCGGCTGGGCAAAGGCCATGTGGGGCAAGCTCTACGGCCAGTGGCTGTGCGAGGCGGCAATCTTCGTCTACGACTTCGACCGCTTTGACGCAGAGAAGATTCTTCCCATGTTCGCCAAGTACAATATCACCACCTTCTGCGCGCCTCCCACCATGTACCGGATGCTGGCAAAGCAGGATTTGAGCCGTTTCGACCTGTCCTCCATCCAGCACGCCTCCACCGCCGGCGAAGCGCTGAACCCTGAGGTCTACCGCCAGTTCCAGAAGGCCACCGGCCTGAGCATCATGGAAGGCTTCGGTCAGACCGAAAGCACCATGATCATCGGCAACATCAACGGCGACAGCCACAAGCTGGGCTCCATGGGCAAGCCGGTGCCCCTGTACGATGTGCATCTGCTGGATCCCGACGGCAAGGAAGTGGATACCGGCGAAAGCGGTGAAATCTGCATCAACATTTCCAAGGGTCTGCCCTGCGGCTTGAGCTACGGCTACGAAGGAAGCCCCGATATTACCGCCGAAACCTGGCGTGACGGCTTCTACCACACCGGCGACGTGGCGTGGAAGGACGAGGACGGCTTCTTCTGGTATGTGGGCCGTGCCGATGACGTAATCAAGTCCTCCGGCTACCGGATTGGACCCTTCGAGATTGAATCCACCATCATGGAGCTGCCCTACGTTCTGGAATGCGGTGTCTCCGCCGCTCCCGATGAGGTCCGCGGTCAGGTGGTCAAGGCCAGCATTGTGCTGGTCAACGGCACCGAGGGCACCGAGGAGCTGAAGAAGGAAATCCAGAACTACGTCAAGAAGCGCACCGCTCCTTATAAATACCCCCGTATTGTGGAGTTCAAGAAGGAACTGCCCAAGACCGTCAGCGGTAAAATCATTCGTAAGCAGCTGTAAACACAATTACAAATTTATATTTTGTAATTAACGAGGATTCTATGGAACACAAACGTTTAACCCTGTTTGCCGGACATTACGGCAGCGGTAAGACCAACATCGCCGTGAACTACGCCCTGCATCTGGCAAAGGAAGGCAAAGCCGTGGTCATTGCGGATCTGGGCATCGTCAATCCCTACTTTCGCACCAAGGACAGCGCCAAGGTGCTGCAGGATGCGGGTGTGGATTTGATTTCTCCCCAGTTCGCCAACTCCAATGTAGACCTGCCGGCACTTCCGGCGGAGGCCTACCGTCTGGTGACGGACCGGGCAACCTACGGCATCATGGACATCGGCGGTGACGACCGCGGCGCTTATGCGCTGGGCCGCTACGTTCCTTCCATTCTGGAGGAAAACGACTACCGCATGGTGTTCGTCGCCAACTGCTATCGCCCCCTGACCCGCACCCCTGAGGATGCCATGGAGGTCATGGGCGAAATCGAAGTTGCCTGCGGCTTGAAGTTCACCGATATCATCAACAATTCCAACCTCGGCACCGAAACCACCCCTGAAACGGTTCTTTCCAGCCGGGCGTATATGGAAAAGCTCAGCGCCCTCAGTGCCCTGCCCATTTTCGCCACCTCGGCGGAAACCAACGTGGCACAGGCTCTGGAGGGACAGATTCCCAACGTTCTTCCCCTGCAATTGCAGGAAAAATATTTTGATTTACCATCCCAGAAGCCGGCGAACCGACCTCTGTGGGGATAAGGAGGAAAACTTATGGCAAAAGTCACATTCAACACCGATCTGTGTAAGGGCTGCGGCCTGTGCGTCAGCGCCTGTCCCAAGGGCATTCTGGCCATCGACGCCGCTCAGATCAACAAAAAAGGTTATTCCCCTGCTGTGATGACCGATCAGGAAAAGTGCATCGCCTGCGCCTTCTGCGCCACCATGTGCCCTGACTGCATCATCACCGTAGAGAAGTAAGGAGGTCACATTATGGCAGAACGTGTACTTATGAAGGGCAACGAGGCCATCGCCGAAGCCGCGATCCGTGCCGGTTGCCGTCACTACTTTGGCTACCCCATCACCCCCCAGACAGAAATTGCCGCCTACATGGCAAAGAAGATGCCCAAAATCGGCGGTGTGTTCCTGCAGGCGGAGAGCGAGGTTGCATCCATCAACATGGTCTACGGCGCAGCGGCCACCGGCTGCCGTGTCATGACCTCCTCCTCCAGCCCCGGAATTTCCCTGAAGGCTGAGGGTCTGAGCTACATTGCCGGCTCGGACGTTCCTGCGCTGGTGGTCAACGTCCAACGTGGCGGTCCCGGTCTGGGCGGCATCCAGCCTTCCCAGTCCGACTACTTCCAGGCCACCAAGGGCGGCGGTCACGGCGACTACCGCATGATTGTTCTGGCTCCCGCCTCCGTTCAGGAGATGGCAAGCCTGACCATCAAGGGCTTCAATCTGGCGGACAAGTACCGCATGACCTCCATGATTCTCGCCGATGGCACCATCGGTCAGATGATGGAGCCCATCTCCTTCGAGGATGCGGAAATCGAGGCTTACGAAAAACCCTGGGCGCTGACCGGCACCAACTGCGAGCGCAAGCACAACATCGTCAACTCCCTGTACCTGCAGCCCGATAAGCTGGAAAAGACCAACTTCGAGCGCTACGAGCGCTACAAGGTCATTGAGGAAACCGAGCCCATGTGGGAGGAGTACATGATGGACGATGCCGAGTACTGCGTCGTGGCTTTCGGTATCGCTTCCCGTGTTGCCAAGAACGCAGTGGTGGCTGCCCGTGCTGAGGGCATCAAGGTCGGTCTGATTCGTCCCATCACCCTGTGGCCCTTCCCCACCAAGGCCCTGCGTGCCGCTGCCAACAAGTGCAAGGCGTTTGTGTCCGTAGAGCTGAACATGGGTCAGATGATTGAAGATATCCGTCTGGCGACGGAGTGCAAGTGCCCCGTGACCCTGTGCAATCGGGCAGGCGGCATGATTCCCAGTCCCGAGCAGGTGCTGGAGAGCATCCGTAAGGCACAGAAAGGAGAATAAACTATGGCTGTCGTATTTCAGAAACCCAAGGCATTGACCGATGCCGTGTTCCATTACTGCCCCGGCTGCCCTCATGGTATCATCCACCGTCTGGTGGCAGAGGCCATCGACGAGCTGGGCATCGAAGGCAAGACCATCGGTGTGGCACCTGTTGGCTGCGCCGTTATGGCTTATGACTACTTCGCCTGCGACATGATTGAGGCTGCCCACGGCCGCGCTCCCGCTACCGCCACCGGTATCAAGCGCTGCCGTCCCGACAACATTGTGTTCACCTATCAGGGTGACGGTGACCTTGCCTCCATCGGCATGGCAGAGACGGTCCACAGCGCTGCCAGAAACGAAAACATCACCGTCATCTTCGTCAACAATGCCATCTACGGCATGACCGGCGGTCAGATGGCACCCACCAGCCTGCCCGGTCAGGTGACCCAGACCTCCCCCTACGGTCGTGACGTCAACCACTGCGGCTGGCCCATCAAGGTCAGCGAGATGCTGTCCACTCTGGAGGGCCCCGAGTACATCGCCCGTGTGGCTGTGAACAACGTCAAGAACGTGAAGAACGCCAAGAAGGCCATCAAGAAGGCTTTCCAGAACCAGATTGAGGGTAAGGGCTTCAGTCTGGTCGAGGTTGTTTCCGCTTGTCCCACCAACTGGGGCATGACGCCCCAGAAGGCTCTGGAGTGGGTGGAGAGCGATATGCTGCCCTACTACCCCATCGGCGTTTACAAGGATAGAACTGCCGCAAAGGAGGCCGAAGGAAAATGAAAACCACTCAGATTCTGATTGCCGGTTTCGGCGGACAGGGCGTTCTGTTTGCCGGTAAGTTCCTTGCTTACAAGGGTCTTGTGCAGGACAAGCAGGTTTCCTGGCTGCCCTCCTACGGTCCCGAGATGCGCGGCGGCACCGCCAACTGCTCCGTCATTCTGTCCGATACCCCCGTTGGCTCTCCCATCATCACCACCCCCGATGTGCTGGTGGCCATGAACCTGCCCAGCCTCCAGAAGTTCGTGGACGATGTGGTTCCCGGCGGCAAGATTTTCATTGATTCCACTCTGATTGATGCCAAGGTGGAGCGCACCGACGTAGAGGTGTTCTACATCCCCGCCACCCAGATTGCCAAGGACGCCGGCTTTGCCACCCTGTCCAACATGGTTCTCATGGGCAAGGTCATGAAGGAGTGCGACGCCGTGACCTTCGAGGGCAACAAGGAAACGCTGGAGAGCTTCATCCCCGCCAAGAAGGCGAACCTGATTGACATTAACTGCAAGGCTCTGCAGACCGGCTACGATTTCTAAGGGAGGATAAGCCATGCTGGATATTAAAATCAATTTGACTACTGAACCCAAGGCAAAGCCCCAAGCCGGTCAGAAGCTGGGCTTTGGCAAGATTTTCACGGACCACATGTTCGTCATGAACTACACCGAGGGTAAGGGCTGGCACGACCCCCGCATCGAGCCCTTCCACAACATTTCCCTCTCCCCTGCCGCCATGGTCTACCACTATGGTCAGGAGATGTTCGAGGGTCTGAAGGCCTACAAGAACGAAAACGGCGAAGTGTTCCTGTTCCGCCCCGATATGAACGCCAAGCGCACCAACGCCACCAACGAGCGTCTGGTGATTCCCCAGCTGCCTGTTGAGGATTTCGTGCAGGCAGTCAGCGCCGTGGTGGACGTGGATCGTGACTGGATTCCCACCGAGCCCGGCACCTCTCTGTACATCCGCCCCTTCATCATCGCCACCGATGAGTTCCTGGGCGTTGCTCCCTCCAAGACCTACCTGTTCATGGTCATCCTGTCCCCCAGCGGCGCCTACTATGAAAGCGGTCTGGCTCCCGTGGGTATCTGGATTGAGGATGAGTATGTTCGTGCTGTCCGTGGCGGCATGGGCTTCGCCAAGACCGGCGGCAACTACGCTGCCAGCCTGATTGCCCAGCAGAAGGCTCACGATGCCGGTTTCTCTCAGGTTCTGTGGCTGGACGGCGTGGACCGGAAGTACATCGAGGAAGTTGGCGCTATGAACATCTTCTTCAAGATTGCCGGCAAGGTGGTCACTCCCGCCCTGAACGGCTCCATCCTGCCCGGTATCACCCGTAATTCCGTTATCGAAGTCTGCAAGAGCTGGGGTTACGAGGTTGAGGAGCGGAAGATTTCCGTGGACGAGCTGCTGCAGGCTCAGAAGGACGGCACTCTGGAGGAGTGCTTCGGCACCGGTACTGCCGCGGTCATTTCCCCTGTTGGCAAGCTGCGCTATCAGGACGAGGTCATGACCATTCAGGACGGCAACACCGGACCTCTCAGCCTGAAGCTGTACGATACCATCACCGGTATCCAGCTGGGTCGCCTGCCCGACGAGTTCGGCTGGCGCATCAAGGTCGGCGAATAAAACAGCAAAAGGATGTGCCCTTTCGGCACATCCTTTTTTCATTCTGTGATGGTATGAGGGGGCATTACAGTTTCAATAGTGGTAGATTTTCCGTTTGGTGCGGTAGAAGATAAAAGTAACCGCAGTAGCCAGAATTTCCGCAACGGCAAGGGAGTACCACACGCCATTGAGCTGGAAGAACACCGGCAGAATCAGCACGGCAGCAATCTGGAACACCATGGTCCGCAGAAAAGAAATGGCGGCAGAAACGATGCCGTTGTTCAGCGCCGTGAAAAATGCGGAGCCGAAAATGCTGAAGCCGCTGAACAGCACCGACAGAGCATAATAGTGGAAGGCATCCACAGTCATATTCAGCAGGGATGGTTCTTTGCCCACAAAGGCAACGGCAAAAAATCTCGCCAGCACAAAGGCAATCAGAGCAAGCACCACGCTGGCAGCGGTGACCAGCAGATTGCTTTTGCGGAAAAGGCTTTTCAGCTCGCCGTGATTCTGGGCGCCGTAGTGAAACCCGACAATGGGCGCCACGCCAATGGAGTAGCCCAAAAACAGCGCCACAAAAATGAAGCCCACATACATTACCGCTCCGTAGGCGGCAACGCCATTCTCACCTGCCAGCCGCATCAGTTGGAAATTGTAGAGGATTGCCACCACGGACATAGAAATATTGGTCACCAGCTCCGACAGGCCATTGGTACAGGTAGCAAGCAGCGCCCTTCCGTCGAATACGGTTTTACCCAGCCGCAGAAGGCTGGTATTTTTTCTGGAGAAATATATCAGCGGAATCACGCCGCCCAGAGTCTGGGCAATGGCCGTTGCCGCGGCAGCACCCACGATATCCCACTTAAAAACAATAATGAACAGCGCATCCAACCCCATGTTGGTCAAACCGGCAGCGATGGTGACAATCAATCCGATTGCAGGCTTCTCGGCGGTAACCAGAAAGCTCTGGAGCATATTCTGCACCATGAAAGCGGGCAGCGCAATCAGCAGAATCCGTCCGTAAATCAGACAGTAGGGCAGCATCTCCCTATCCGCGCCCATCCACAGGGCGATTGGCTTGATAAGCAGCATACCCAACACCGCCAAAGTCACGCCAACGCCCACAACGATGTAGGTCAGCATGGAGAAGATCCGGTTGGCCCGCTCTTTCTGTCCGGCACCCAGAGTGGCGGACACCAGTGCGCTGCCACCGGCACCAAACATGAATCCCACACAGGCCAGAATCTGCGTCAGAGGCATAATTAAATTGATGGCGGCAAAGGGCGTGATGCCCACGAAATTGGAGATAAAAAAGCCGTCCACCACACTATAAATCGATGTAAAGATCATCATAACCATGGACGGCAATGTAAACCGCAAGAGCCGCCCGTAGTTAAAATGATCCGAAAGCTGAATTTTCATAAAAGCTCCTTCCGGAAATGGTTACCGACAAAGTATAGTGCCGTTTGCAGTAAATGTCAATCCCCTGCCCCGTGACTGGATATGTCCACCCGATGAAGAAATACAATTATATACAATCATTTTTCATTTGCCCAGCAAGCCGTCTCAACCTTTAATATACCTTAAATAGTTCTTAAATATACCTTATTTTACTTAATTATAGCAGTTTATAGAACTTGTTTGTTTATTTTTTATATTGACAGTCCATTCCAAAAGAACTACAATATAGATGCTCGTATTCATACTATACGTTCATTTTGGAAAGGAGATTATCATGAAACACACCAAGCGAATCCTGGCTGCTCTACTGACTCTGTGTATGGTACTGAGTCTGATTCCGGCGATTTCCATGCCGGCACAGGCCGCCACCGATACCCACACCATCGTTCTGAGCAGCACCCAGAACTCTGATGGGTCCTACTCCCACTCTGTCCTCTACGACGGACAGGCTGTGACCGAGTACGACTACACCTGGCACGCAGACCCCTCCACGGTTCACACCGATGTGAGCAACTCCCCCGCTGAGTATTACACGGGTACTCAGCCCGGAAACGATGCGGTTTACATCGCCCACGACATCTACTACTACCCCGAGCTGAATACCTCCGGCTTCACCAAGACCACCTACGACGGCGAGCAGGAGTGGGTTTACCACTATACCGCCGAAGGCTACACCAGCTACATTTTCTCCACGCTGCCCGGTCGCAGTTCCCTGCCCACCGACATGATGCACTCCGCTGAGGATGCCTACCAGAATGCCGTTCTGCACATCACCCAGCCCGGCAACTACATCATCGAGGGCACATGGCACGGTCAGATCTGGGTGGACCTTGCCAACTACTGCGACGACCCCTTCACCGACCCCACCGCCAAGGTCAACCTGATTCTCAATGGAGTGGACATTGAATGTACTGTCGCCGCCGGCGTGGTATTCTACAATGTTTACGAGTGCGACAACACCTGGGAGGATCAGTCCTCCTGGTCCCACATTGTGGACACCACCGATGCCGGTGCCACCGTCACTCTGGTGGACGGCACCGTGAATAACGTCAGCGGTAAGAACATCTTCCGTATCCTCAAGACCCAGTATAAGAGCGGCAGCACCTCCGTTCAGAAAAAGCGGCTGAAGATTGACGGCGCTTTCTATTCCTATCAGTCCATGAATATTCAGGGACAGTCCGCCGGCACCGGCATTCTGAACATCACCTCCGGCTTTGAAGGACTGAACTCCGAGCTGCACCTGACCCTGAACAGCGGCAACGTCTACATCAACTCTCAGGATGACGGCATCAACGTCAACGAGGATAACGTATCCGTCCTGACCATCAACGGCGGCAACCTGCACATCCTTGCCGGTCTGGGTCAGGAGGGTGACGGCGTTGACTCCAACGGCTTCATCTGCGTCAACGGCGGCACCACCATCTCCATGGCCAACCCCGGTGCCGACTCCGGCATGGACTCGGACTTCGGCACCTATGTATTCGCCGGTAACGTGGTTGCGCTGGGCTCCACCATGGACTGGGCCACCAACGACAGCTCCGTTACCTACACCCACTCCACCATGAACCTCCAGTTCTCCTCCTCCAAGAGTGCCGGCGATGCCATTGTCATCACCGACACCGCCGGCAATGGCATTTTTGCCTACGACCCCGACAAGGATGAAATTACCGGTGCCAAGACCCGCACCTATACCGGTGCCATCGTATCCTGCGATGCTTTTGAGATTGGGCAGAGCTACAATGTCTACATCGGCGGTGAGGTCACCGGCACCGAAACCATGGGCGTCTACGATATGTCCACCGTTACCGGTGTCAGCAGCACCTATCAGCAGAGCTACGGCAGCACCAGTACCGGTGACTCCAGCGGTCCCGGCAGCAACCGTCCCGGTAGCTCCGGCTCTACCTCCACCGGTTCCAATACCACCTTCACCTTCACCAGCAACGTCAATAAGTTCTCCGGCGTCGGCAACTACAGCAGTACCCAGAACATCACCATCACGCCGCAGGATGCCCCTGAGCAGGATGTTACTGAAAAGACCTACTACCTCTTCGGTTACATCAACGGCGCTAACTACGGCTGTGAGGAAGACTACGAGAACATGGGCGAATACAAGTTCGTCGATGGAAAGCTGTCCGCCACCTTCGCCTCTGACAGCTATGTGGCAGTAAAGGAGCAGGACAACGCCAACTGGTATATGTTCCAGAGCTATGTGGACACCACCTCCGGCACTCTGTACAACACCGCCTCCGGCGCTGCCGAAAAGATGCTTGTTCCCGGCGGTGTGCAGGTCAACTTCACTCTGGTTGAAAATGGTGACGGCAGTCTGACTCTGAGCTATGTGGCTGCTTCCAGCGAATGTGCCCACAGCTACACTTCCATAATTACCACCGAACCCACCTGTACCGTTGCCGGCGTACGGACCTACACCTGTTCCAAGTGCGGCGACAGCTACGCCCAGTCCATTGCCGCCATCGGTCACAGCTATACCTCTCAGGTCACCGCTCCTACCTGTACCGAGTCCGGCTACACCACCTATACCTGTTCCAACTGCGACAGCAGCTACATTGCCGATACCACTCTGCCCACCGGTCACAGCTATTCCGGCGGCAGCTGCACCATTTGCGGCGCGGCTGACCCCAATGCCGGCGGCACCGAAAGCGGCTACGTTCTGGTCACCGACATTTCCGAAATCACCTCCGGCGGTCAATTCGTCATCGCGGCGCTGTCCAACGGCAGCTACAAAGCGCTGGGCACCAGCCTGACCAGCGGCAAGATTGCCGGCGTTGACATCACTGTTTCTGACAGCATCGCCACCGGTGACAATCTGCCTGTGTGGACCATCGAGGCGGTCAACGGCGGCATCGCCCTGAGTGTGGATGGTTCCTATCTGAATTACAGCTCCAGCACCAACTTCAAGCTGTCTGATACCTCCTACACATGGACCGTCACCGCCGGCACCGATGGCTATGTGTTCGACTCCGCCAACACGACCCGTGGCATTTACTACCGGATTCTCCAGAATCGTTTCGGCGCCTATGCCCAGTCCAATGCCACTTCTTCCAGCTATATTTCTGAGCTGCTGGTATTCAAGTATCAGCAGAGCGGTACAACCGAATGTACCCACAGTTATTCTTCCGAGGTGACTGTTGCGGCTACCTGTCTTGGAACCGGTGTCAAAACCTACACTTGCTCCAACTGTGGTGACGTTTATACCGAAGAGATTCCTGCAACTGGACATAGTTATGTGGTTACTGTTGTCGCTCCCACCTGTGAAAACAATGGTTATACCATCCATTCCTGCGAGAACTGCACATACAGCTATAATGATACGCCTGTG
>JAZSEN010000001.1:0-25697 GCA_045531675.1 Faecousia sp. | reverse complement strand
TTGAGATGTTGCAAACTGTGCTGAAAACGTACCTGTTTGCATAGTATTAACAGCTCAGAAGTTGCGACCTTTCGGGAGGGTCAAGACCCTCCCCTACAAAAGGTGCGGTTGTAATCGGAACGCTAAACAATCATTTACCGTACTTTATTGTAGAGCCAGCATATCAAGGGAAGGAGTGACCGGATGAAAACTGCATGCAAAATCCCCTGTTTTTGGGGATGGCTGACGGCGTTGGGTCTGTTTTTACTGGCGCTGATTCCCACCTACCCCTATGTACGGCTGATTCCGGCAGCGCTGGGATTGGTGGTGGCGATTTACTGCGGACTGGCTCTTCTGAAGCAAAAACACCCCCTCCCCGCCCGATGGCTCACCGCCTTGTTCACCGCCGCTGTGGCGATTCTGGGAACGGTGGTTTTCATCACCGGTCTGCTGATTCTCCATGCCGGCACGGCAGAACCGATTCCCTGTGATTACATCGTGGTTCTTGGCGCACAAGTGGACCCTGACGGACCTTCGGTGTCCCTGCAGGAGCGGATTGATGCCGCCTATGCCTACCTCACCATTCATCCCGATGCCATCGCCGTGGTCTCCGGCGGTAAGGGCGATGACGAACACAAGGCAGAGGGCGAGTGCATGTTTCAGGAGCTGACCGCCATGGGCATCGAAGCGGACCGGATCTGGGTGGAAAATCAGGCGGCATCCACATGGGGCAACCTGAACCTGTCTCTGGATTTGATAGAAGAAAAAACAGGGCATCGCCCCCACACCATCGGCGTGGTGACCCACGAATTTCACCTGTTCCGCACCACCCTCCAGGCAGAGGGTATGGGCGTGACCGTTTGCGGTATTCCTGCCGAAACCGGCAATCCGGTCCGGTGGCTCCACTATTTCATTCGGGAGATTGCCGGCGTTTGGCACTACATTATTATAGGAGGAACCTTTGAATGATTGACCAAAGCTATTCTGAATACGCATGGCAGCAGACCTGCGCCCTGCTTTCCATCGACTCGCCTTCAGGCTATACCGGCGCCGCCGCCCAATGGGTCAAGAGCGCCTTTGAGGCGCTGGGCTTTACCGCCACGCTGACCAACAAAGGCGGTGTCCTTGCGGATTTGGGCGGCGAAGATTCCGAAAACGGACTGCTGCTTGCGGCTCACGCCGATACGCTGGGTGCCATGGTATCCGGCATCAAGGGCAACGGTCGGCTGAAGCTGACCCCTCTGGGCGGCATGAACGCCAACAACGCCGAAACCGAAAACGTCCGCATCCACACCCGTGACGGACGCATCATCGAAGGCACCGCCCAATTGTCCAACGCCTCCGTCCATGTCAACGGAGAGTACAGCAACGCCAAGCGAAGCTTTGACAATGTGGAAGTCGTTCTGGACGAGGACGTATCCACTTCGGAGGACGTGAAGAAGCTGGGCATCGGCGTGGGCGATATCGTCTGCTTCGACCCCCGCACCCGCCGGACGGACTCCGGCTATCTCAAGAGCCGCTTTCTGGATGATAAGCTGTCCGTGGGCATTCTGCTGGGCTTTGCCAAATACGTCAGCGATAACAACCTGCCCCTGCCCCGCCGCACGTGGATTCATGTGACGGTCTATGAAGAAGTGGGACATGGCGGATCGGCGTCGGTGCCTGCCGGCGTGACCGAGGCAATCAGTGTGGACATGGGCTGCGTGGGCGATGGACTGGACTGTACCGAGCGGAAGGTCAGCATCTGCGCCAAGGACTCCGGCGGTCCCTACACCTACGAGCTGGTTTCCGCTCTGATTGCGGCGGCGAAGTCCGCCGGTGCAGACTATGCGGTGGATGTGTACCCCTACTACGGCTCCGACGTGGAAGCCACCCTCCGGGCCGGTGCCGATATCCGCCACGGTCTGATTGGTCCCGGTGTCTACGCCAGCCACGGCTACGAACGCAGCCACATGGACGGCATCACCAACACCCTGAAACTGTTGGAAAGCTACCTGAAAGGCTAATTTCTGAACTTTTCGAAAAAATATAAAAAAGGGTATTGATTTTCTCGCAAAACCGCGCTATAATGTGGAACTGTATGAAACTCTGTGAACAGGAGGTGTGAACATGCCCAATATCAAGTCCTCTAAGAAGGATGTCCTTTCTTCCAAGATTGCTTACGAGAAGAACAAGGCCAACAAGTCCGCTCTGAAGACCACCCTGAAGAAGTACGATGCTGCTCTGGTCTCCGGCGACAAGGCCGCTGCTGAGGTTGCCTACAAGGCTGCCGTCAAGGCTGTGGATCAGGCCGTCACCAAGGGTCTTCTGCACAAGAACAATGCTGCCCGCAAGAAGAGCAGCCTGACCCTGAAGCTGAACAAGCTGGCGTGATGATTCTCTGAAAATATCTCCCTCCCGTATCTCGGAGGGAGTTTTTTCATATATGTTCATAATGATATTTACTGCATCCGGAGGTGATTCCATGGCAAAGCTGTCCGACCCCATTACCATATTGCAGGGCATTGGTCCTGCAAAGGCGAAGCAGTTCGCCAATCTGAACATTTTCACCCTGCAGGACCTGATATGCCACTTTCCCCGGGGCTACGAGGACCGGACGCGACTGGTGACCATCGACTCGCTGGAGGCGGACCGTCCTGCCTGCTTTCGGGCAACGGTGATGAACAGCCCCCGCACCAGCCATATCCGCAAGGGACTGGACATGACCAAGGTGCAGGTTGCGGACCACACCGCCCGTCTGAATATTACATTTTTTAATAACCGATTTGTCACCGACCATCTGCACTACGGCAAGGAGTACATTTTCTACGGCGGGATTTCCGGCGACTTCAGCGGTTACAGCATGACCAATCCGGTATTCGAGGCGCTGGATTCCGCCCCTGTAACCACCCGAAGAATTCTGCCCGTCTACCCCCTCACCGCCGGTGTGAACAACGCCGCCATTCTCAGAGCGGTGCGGCAGGCGCTGGCGATTTGCGATCCGCCGCCAGAGATTATCCCCGAGCCGGTACGCCGTCAGTACGGCATCCTGCCGGCAGAGCGGGCGTATTATGCCATCCACGAACCTGCCTCCATGGAGGAGGCGGAGCTGGCAAAGCGGCGGCTGGTTTTCGAGGAATTTTTCGTATTCTCCGCCGGACTGTCCCTGCTGCGCGCCAGCCGCTCGGGTAAGCAGATACCCCCCTACCGCAACTGTAACATGCAACCCTTTTTTGACGCCCTGCCCTTTACGCTCACCGACGCCCAGCGCCGTGCCATCGAGGAAATCCGGCAGGATGTGACCCGTGGTATACCCATGAACCGGCTGGTTCAGGGCGATGTGGGCAGCGGCAAAACCATGGTGGCGGCAGCAGCGGCATACCTTGCCGCGCAGAACGGCGCCCAGTCCGCTCTGATGGCCCCTACGGAAATTCTGGCGGAGCAGCACCATCAGTCCCTGTCAAAGCTGTTTGCGCCCATGGGAATTCGGGTGGCGCTGCTCACCGGCTCCATGCGAGAAAAAGCAAAGCGGGAAACCCGTGAAGCCATCGCCGCCGGCGAAATCGATCTGGTGGTGGGAACCCACGCCCTGCTGACGGATTCCACGGTGTTCGCCAATCTGGGTATGGTCATTGCCGACGAACAGCACCGCTTCGGTGTCGCCCAGCGGTCCAAGCTGACCACCAAGGGCATTGCCCCCCACACGCTGGTCATGTCCGCCACACCCATCCCCAGAACGCTGGCTCTGATTATGTACGGCGATTTGGATGTATCCATTCTGGACGAGCTGCCCCCCGGACGGCAGGCGGTGGATACCTTCCTTGTGGGCGAAAGCTATCGGGCAAGAATCAACGCCTTTATCCGCAAGCAGGTGGCCGAGGGACATCAATGCTTTGTGGTCTGCCCTGCCGTGGAGGAAAATGAAGAACTGGGCATCAAATCCGCCGAGGTCTGGGCGGAAACCCTGCAAAAAACTGTATTTCCGGATCTGCGTGTTCTTCTGCTCCACGGACAGATGAAGGGGGCGGAAAAGGAAGCGGTGATGACCGCCTTTGCCGCCGGTGACGGCGATGTTCTGGTTGCCACCACAGTCATTGAAGTTGGGGTAGACGTTCCCAACGCCACCCTGATGGTCATTGAGGACGCGGACCGGTTCGGACTTTCCCAGCTCCACCAGCTTCGTGGACGTGTGGGACGGGGCAGTTCAAAAAGCTACTGCATCCTCACCTCACACAACCGCAACGCCGAAACACTCCAGCGACTGAAAGCCCTGTGTAAAACCACCGACGGCTTCAAAATTGCCGAGGAGGATTTGAAGCTCCGTGGCCCCGGCGATTTCTTCGGCGCACGGCAGTCCGGACTGCCTGCCTTCCGGGTGGCGGATTTGAGCTACGATTTGCAGATTCTGAAGGATGCCCAGCGGGCATCGGCGGAGTGGATTGACCTGTCCGGTACGGCGGACACGCCGGAATCCGCCGCTCTGCGCCACCGCATCGGCGACCTGTTCCACCGCGCCGAAGGCACCATCAACTGATACTTCGCAACACACCCCCAAGGGAGAATCCCTTGGGGGTGTGTGGTTTATTCTTCGAGCATTTGGCGGAACAGCTCCATATAGCGTTTGGCAGGGCGTTTCCAACTGAAATCCTGCTCCATATCCCGCCGCTGAAGGGCGTGGAACCGATCCGGATTCTGTTCATACAGGTGCAGGGCACGTTTCACAGCAGCATAGAAATCATCGGCATTGTAGCTCTGGAAGGTAAAGCCCAGACCCCCCTCGCCATCCTCATCGGCAGGGGGAACCGTATCCCGCAGACCGCCGGTGGCATGGACCACAGGGACTGTACCGTAACGCATGGCGTTCATCTGACTCAAGCCACAGGGCTCAGACTTGGAGGGCATCAGGTAAATATCGCCGCCGGCGTAAATCCGCTTCGCCAGATTCAGGTCAAAGGCGATCTTCACCTCCACCCGATCAGGGAATTCCGCGGCGAGATCGCGGAAAAACCGCTCAAAATGAGAAGCACCGGTACCCAGAATTACCAACTGCACATTCTCCTCCCACAGCAGTCTGCGGGCGATATAGCACAGCAAATCCAAACCCTTGTGTCCGGCAAGACGGCTGACCATGACGCACAGAGGGATATCCTTCTTTACCGGCAGTCCCAATTCCTTCTGCAGTGCCGCTTTGCAGGCGGCCTTGCCCTGGAGGAAGGTCTCCTTATCGTAGTTGACGGGCAGTGCCGGATCCGTGGCAGGGTTGAACTCCTTCACATCGATGCCGTTGGTGATGCCGGTAAGCTTCCACGCCGCATTGGCGATGACACTGTCCAGTCCGTGGGCGTAGTAGGGATACATCAGCTCCCGCGCATAGGTCTCGGACACGGTGGTGACCAAATCCGCCGTCTCGATGGCGGCCTTCATCAGGTTCACAGAGCCGTTCATATCCAGACAGCCCCGCCATTCCCATGGCAGGTACAGCACATCATCGAAGAAATCGGAGCCTGCCCAGCCCTGATACTCGATGTTGTGGATGGTGAACATACAGCGGGTGTAAGGGAACAGATGACCATACATGGCTTTCAGATAGGTAGGCACCAGAGCGGTCTGCCAGTGGTTGCATTGAATCACATTGGGAATCCAGTCGTGGATTACCATGGCATCCAGACAGGCTTTGGCGAAGAAGGCAAACCGCTCGCCATCATCGCCGTGACCGTAGAGGGGATTGGAGCGGGCACCGAAGTAGTATTCGCTGTCGATGAACCAGACCTCCACGCCATCGGCACGGTTTTTCAGCCGCATGACACCGGCGTAAGCCTGCCGCCAGCCAACACCCACCTCGAAATTGCCTAAATCCTCAACCTCGTATGCGTGGTTTTCCTTAATGCTCTTGTAGTAGGGCAGAATCACAAGAACCTCGTTGCCCTTGATTTTCGCCAGAGCCGGAGGCAACGCCTCAATGACATCACCCAAACCGCCGGATTTGCAGTAGGGTGCGCCCTCGGAGGCGAGAATGGTTATTTTCATACGATTTCCCCCCGCTTGACAAGGATGGGCGTCCGCGGCGTACCAATCAGCTTAGAGCCGGGACGGATGGTCACATTTTTATCCAGAATCACATTTTCCAGACAGCAGTTCTCCCCCACCAGCGCATCGTTCATAAGAACGCAGTTTTTCACCACCGCATTCTGACCGATGGTGACCTGCCGGAACAGGACAGAACCCTCCGCCTTGCCGTCGAGCATACAGCCGTCAGCAAGGATGCAGTTTGCGATTTCGCAGTTCTCCCCGTAGTAGCTGGGCACCCGGTCCCGCACCTTGGTGAAAACAGAGTGGTTTCTGCCGAAAATATCATGGCGTACATCCTTGTCGATTAGTGACAGAGAATTGCGGAAGTATTCCTCCACGGACTCGTTGAAAAGGGCGATGCCGTCAAACTGATAGACATTGACGGTGGCAATGCCCTTCTGCCACAGACCCATGACCAGATCACGATCCATGTGGTAGCAGTCCCGGGCAACCAGTTCTTTAATCTGATGCTTCAAAAAGCTCTTGGACAGCACAAAGGTATCCATGGATGCCAGATAATCCGCCGGCGCAACGTAGTCCACCGCCATATCGGCGATTTCGCCGTCCTTCAGCTTCAGCGCCAAATCCAGCTGCTTGGTGCCGTTGGCAATGCCGGACTTGGTGACCACGGTGATATCCTTGCCGCTTTCGATGTGGGCGGCAATCACCCGATTCAGGTCCATATTGCTCAAAATGGCGGAGTCCGCCATGACCACATACTCGTCATTGGAGCCATACTCCAGAAAATCCATGGCGTTGTAGAGGTTTTCCAGCTTGCCCCGATAGCGGTCGGTGGTAGACATGGAATAGGGAGTCAAAAATTCCAGACCGCCCTCGCCCAGCTCCAGGCCCCATTCCTCGGCATCACCCACATGATGCATCAGGGACTGGTAGTTGTGACGGGAGATGATGCCGATGTGCCGGATGCCGGCGCAGGCCATGTTGGACAGGTGGAAGTCAATCTGGCGGTACCGTCCCCCGAAAGGAAGGCTTGCCATAGTGCGCTTTTCAGTCAGGTCGCCCATGGTGGCGTCATTGGCGAAAATAATGCCCATTACGTTCATGGTAATCCCTCCTTACAGCATGTCACCGGGCGCAAGCACGGTGTTCTCGGCAATCACAGCGCCCTTGGAGGTGACGCTGATTTTCTTCTTTTCATCGGGTCCGTAGGCGCCGCCTACCACAGCATTGCGGCAAATCCGGCTGTCCTCGCCCAGAATGGCATGACGGACGATGGCACCGGATTCGATGACCACACCGGGCATCACCACGCTGTCCTCCACCACCGCGTCCTCGCCGATGGTGCAGCCTACGGAAATGACGGAGTGACGGACGGTGCCGTAGACCTCAGAGCCTTCCGCCACAAAGGAATTGGCGATTTTCGCCTTTTCGTCGATATAGCTGGAGGGCAGTGCGGAATTGCGGGCGTAGATTTTACTCCGCTCGTCGCCACGGATGTTGTATTCCGGTTCCTTGCCCAAAAGCTCCATATTGGCCTCCCACAGGGAGTCGATGGTGCCCACATCCTTCCAGTAGCCGTTGAAGGTGTAGGCCATCATTTTGTGACCGGCGGAAAGCAGCTTGGGAATGATGTTCTTGCCGAAGTCGTTGGAGGAGCTGCTGTCCTCCTCGTCGGCAATCAGAGCCTCCCGCAGCACCGGCCAGTTGAATACATAAATGCCCATGGAGGCGTTGGTGGACTTGGGTTTTGCCGGCTTTTCCTCGAACTCGTAGATGGAGTTGTCGGGATTGGTGTTCAGAATACCGAAACGGGAAGCCTCCGCCAGAGGCACATTCCGCACAGCGATCGTGCAGGATGTTTCGTTCTTTTCGTGGTACTCCACCATAGCGGCGTAGTCCATTTTGTAGATGTGGTCACCGGAAAGAATCACCACATAGTTGGGGTCGTAACGATCGATGAAGTCGATGTTCTGGTAGATGGCGTTGGCGGTACCCTTGTACCAGCCGGACTTCTTATCGTAGCGCTCGTAGGGCGGCAGAACCTGTGCCCGGGAGTGGGTCTTGTTCAGACCCCAGGGCTGACCGTTGCCGATATACTCGTTCAGCTCCAGCGGCTGATACTGGGTCAGGATGCCCACGGTATCGATGCCGGAGTTGACGCAGTTGGAAAGAGGGAAGTCGATGATGCGATACTTGCCGCCGAAAGGAACGGCGGGCTTGGCGGTTTTCTCGGTCAGAACCTTCAGTCGGCTGCCCTGACCGCCAGCCAGAAGCATGGCGATGCAGCGCTTTTTCTGAAAATACATAGTCATTGCTCCTTTGAATTGTAGTTTGGGTTGATTACGGTAAATTATCGTTTAGCGTATTAACAAAACCCTTTGTAGTTATTGCGCTAAACAATCATTTTTACCAACTGTTTCCGAAAGCAAACGGGGAGAGGCAAATGCCCCTCCCCTACATAGATTGTCTTATTCTGCAGGTTCGGTGGCTTCTGCCTTCTTGCGGCCGCGGCGATCGGGTTTGCGGGCGTAGAAGGTGATGGACATGGGAGGCACACGGAACAGACCGGAATGCTGATACTCGCGGTAGCCAACCTCCTCGGAGGTGACCTCGTGAGGCAGCTGGTTGGTGCCGCCGTAGCGCCAGTCGTCGGAGCAGAATACAGGCTCATAGGTGCCGGCCTTGGGCAGACCCAGACGGTAATCGTCGCGGCACACAGGGGTGAAGCTCAGGACACAAATCAGTTCCTTGTTCTTCTTGGGATCAATCCGGCGGAAGGCCAGCACACTGCTGTCGCCATCGTCAGGCTGAATCCACTGGTAGCCGTTCCAGCTCAAATCATCCGCCCACAGCTCGGAGTGTTCCTTGTAGAACAGGTTCAGCTCCTTGTAGAACAGGTTGATCTTCTGGTGCATCTCGTAGTCCAGCACAGTCCAGTCGATGTCCTTATTGAAGTTCCACTCGGTGAACTGACCCAGCTCAGCGCCCATGAAGCTCAGCTTCTTGCCGGGATGCGCCATCTGATAGCCACGCAGCACTCTGGCACCGGCGAACTTCCAGAAGTAGTCACCGGGCATCTTGTTGAGCAGGCTGCCCTTCAGGTGGACCACCTCATCGTGAGACAGAGGCAGGATATAGTTCTCGGAGAAGGCGTAGGTCATGGAGAAGGTCAGCTGGTTGTGCTTGTACTTGCGGTAGATGGGATCCTCCTTCATGTACTTCAGGGTATCGTTCATCCAGCCCATGTTCCACTTCAGCAGGAAGCCCAGGCCGCCGTCAAAATCGGGACGGGTGACCATGGGGAACGCGGTGGATTCCTCGGCGCAGGTGATGATGCCCTTACGGACATTGAAGCAGGCCTTGTTCAGCTCACGCAGGAAGTCGATGGCCTCCAGATTCTCACGACCGCCGTAACGGTTGGGACGGAAGTGGGGACGGGCGTAGTCCAGATACAGCATGGAGCTGACCGCATCCACGCGGATGCCGTCCACGTGGAACTCACGGAGCCAGTACACAGCATTGGAAATCAGGAAGCTCTTGACCTCGGGACGGCCCCAGTCGAATATACGGGTGGTCCACTCGGCGTGCTCGTTCATCATGGGGTCCTGATACTCGTAGGTGCAGCCGCCGTCGAATTCGTACAGACCGTACTCATCCTTGGGGAAGTGGGCAGGCACCCAGTCCAGAATCACGCCGATGCCGGCCTGATGGAGCTTGTCAATCAGCAGCTTCAGCTCGTCGGGGTTGCCGTAGCGGCTGGTGGGAGAGTAGTAGTTCGAGACCTGATAACCCCAGCTGGGATCGTAGGGGTACTCGCTGAGGGGCATCATTTCCACATGGGTGTAGCCCATGTCCTTCAGGTAACCGGGCAGCTGCTCCGCCATCTCGGCGTAGCCCAGATACCCGCCGCCGTCCCAGCGACGACGCCAGGAGCCCAGATGCATTTCGTAGATATTGATAGGAGACTCCAGAGGCGCGCGGCGACCCTGATTGGCCATCCACAGGCTGTCGTGCCACTTGTAGCTGTCCAGCCGGCAGATGATGGATGAGGTGTCGGGAGCCTTGCAGGAGCGGAAGCCCACAGGGTCCATCTTGTGGACACGGCGACCGTTCCAGTGGTGAATCAGATATTTATATGCCTGACCCTCCTGTGCGTTGGGAGACCATGCCTCCCAGATACCCTGAGAGATTTTGGTCATGTACAGGTCTTCGCCGTTCCAGAAGTTGAAGTCGCCAACGACGCTGACCGCCTGAGCATTGGGCGCCCAGACACGGAACACGAAGCCGTCTACACCGTCTCTGTTCTCGGGATGACAGCCGAGGAACTCATAGCACTGGGTGCTGGTACCGGTATGGTAGTAGTACAGGAAGGTGGAAAGTTCTTCATTCATAGGTCTCAAATCCTTTCTTTCGTGGGGGTAATCGGAAGTCATTATCCGCCATACATACCATACCACATTTTTTGCATTTAGGAAAGAGAAAACTTCAATAAATTATTGGGAAAGTTTCCGTTATTTTGCACAAATTTGTAAATTATCTCCACGGACGCAACTGGATGAGTCTACAATTCCATCATGCCCCAAATGACTATTCAGCGGAGTAAGCACCGCTAAACAATCATTGATATTCTTTATGAAAAAACCGGAGCTGCGGGTGCAGCTCCGGGTGGGTATTAGAATTCGCACTTGGCGGCGATGTAGTCGCGCAGCTGGGAAATGGGGATACGGACCTGCTCCATGGTGTCACGGTCACGGACGGTGACGCAGTCGTCAGCAGGGGTATTCTCGTCGCCCACGGTCTGGAAGTCCACGGTAATGCACAGGGGTGTGCCGATTTCGTCCTCACGGCGGTAACGCTTGCCGATGGAGCCGGCATCGTCGAAGTCCACCATGAAGTCCTTGCGGAGCATCTTGTAGATTTCCTCAGCCTTGGGGGAGAGCTTCTTGCTCAGGGGCAGAACCGCCGCCTTGAAGGGCGCCAGCGCAGGATGCAGACGCAGCACGGTACGGACATCGTCCTTGCCGTTCTTGTCCTGACCCACAACCTCCTCGTCATAAGCCTCGCACAGGAAGGCCAGCGCCACACGGTCGCAGCCCAAACTAGGCTCGATGACGTAGGGGATGTAGTGCTCGTTGCGCTCCTGATCGTAGTATTCCAGACTCTTGCCGGAGGCCTCCTGATGGCGGCCCAGGTCGTAGTTGGTGCGGTCGGCAATGCCCCACAGCTCGCCCCAGCCGTTGCCGAAGGGGAACTGGAACTCGATGTCGGTGGTGGCACGGGAGTAGAAGGCCAGCTCTGCGGGGTCGTGGTCACGCAGACGCAGGCTGTCACGGCTGATGCCCAGACTGGTCAGCCAGTTGACGCAGTAATCCTTCCAGTAGGCGAACCACTCCAAATCCGTACCGGGCTGGCAGAAGAACTCACACTCCATCTGCTCGAACTCACGGGTACGGAAGGTGAAGTTACCGGGGGTGATTTCGTTACGGAAGGCCTTGCCCACCTGACAGACACCGAAGGGCAGTTTCTTACGGGTGGTGCGCTGAATGTTGGCGAAGTTGACAAAGATACCCTGCGCGGTCTCAGGACGCAGATAAGCGGTGGAGGAGGAGTCCTCGGTAACGCCGATCTTGGTCTGGAACATCAGGTTGAAGTTCCGGATAGAGGTGAAATGGTGCTTGCCGCAGTTGGGGCAGACCACATCCTCGTGCTCGGCGATGAAGTCATTCATCTGGTCGGTGTTCATGGCGTCCACGTTGACTGCCTTGCCGCTCTCGGAGGCAGCAATCAGCTGGTCGGCGCGCTGACGGGAGCCACAACCCTTGCAGTCCACCAGAGGGTCGGAGAAGGAACCGACGTGACCAGTGGTGACCCAGGTGGTGGGATTCATAATGATGGCGGCATCCAGACCCACATTATAGTCGGACTCCTGCACGAACTTCTTCAGCCATGCCTTTTTGACGTTGTTCTTGAACTCAACGCCCAGAGGACCGTAGTCCCAGGAGTTGGCCAGACCACCGTAGATTTCGGAGCCGGCATAGACGTAACCTCTGTTTTTGCAGAGATTCACAATCATTTCCAATGTTTTTTCGCTGTTCTTCATGATACTTCCTCCGTAAAAAGGGATTAATTTCTCTCAAATCGATATTATACATGGATTGGCGCAGTAAATCAAGTGTTTTGTAGCAACCCATTGGAATGTAAACGATAGTTTAACCTTCCTCTGCCACGTTTTCAGGTCCAAGGTCTGCCGCCATGATTTGATAAGTATGCTCTGCGATTTCGGCGGTCGTCATGCCCTTCAATTCCTCCGCGCTCAGCACCGCCGCCACATTCAGCTCCACATCTGTATGGCGAAGCTTTGCCATGTTGGGAATGACATACTTGGTATTTTTCAGGGTGCAGACCACAATGGGCACCTCCGCCTTCTGGGCGATTTTGAACACGCCGGGGCGGAAGCGATGAAGCTTCCGGTCGGGCTTGCTGATGCCGCCCTCAGGGAATACGCCGATGGAAACCTTGTCCTCTTTAATCAGGCGGATGCATTTGATGATGGTTTTCAGCGCCTCACGGTCGTTGTTCCGATCAATCAGCTGGCAGAGAATCTTGTTCATCATAGGTCCGATGACAAACAGATTCCGGTTCTCCTTCTTGGATATGAAGCTGATCTGGTGACCGGACAGCTCCCGCAGCAGGATAATGGGGTCGGCGTTGCTGCAGTGGTTGCACACCAGCAGGAACCGTCCTTCGCCGGGGATTTTGTTCAAGCCCCTGGCGTTGACGCTGATTCGAACCGCCGGCAAAATGGAGTCCAGATACAGCTCCATAATCTGGCGGTAACGGGGATCCTCATCCTCCTGTTCTGCGTCCAAATCCACCTTTTCGCAGACAATGACCAGATACAAAAAAGCAACCAGCAGCCCCAGCAGCCCAAAGCCCACTGTCAGCAGCGGATACGCCCAGAGCCACATGACACTCTCAAAAATCCCCAGAGGGATGCCCAGAATTCCTGCCAGCGCCATAGCAAGCAGAACAATAAAACGAAGCAGCATGGTGTTCCTCCAATATTATTGACGAAATTCGACATCTGTCATTATACTGTGATTTTCCTTTGTTCACAAGTATTTTTTATTTCAAAGGGTAGAAATCCTTCAGGAAATCTGGTATACTATGTTATTAGTGAAAAAATACCAGCAGGCAGAAAGGATTTTATGATATGGGTCTATCCCGCAGCGCACCATGGGTGAAGTTTTACGGCAACACCCCTGCCTCCATCGACTACCCCGAAACCACTATGTATCAGCAGCTTGCCGCCACGGCCAGCCGCTATCCCGATAACATCGCTTACAGCTTTATGGGGAAGCAGACCACTTTCGCGGCGTTTCTCAAGCGAATTGATGCCGCCGCCAAGGGACTCCATGCCATGGGCCTTAGTCGGGGCGACCGGCTCACCATCTGCATGCCCAACACGCCGCAGGCGTTGGACTGCTTTTACGCCTGCAACCGCATCGGCGTGATTCCCAACATGATTCACCCCCTGTCCGCGCCCAAGGAGATTATTTTTTTCCTGAACTTTTCCAAATCCAAGGCAATTTTGACGCTGGATCAGTTTTACGGCAAGGTGGCAGCCATCCTGCCGGAGCTGGACACACCCTGTCAAATCCTGATTGCACGAATCAGGGACGAGCTGCCCTTCCCTCTGAATCTGGTTTACCCCCTGACCAAAGGCGGACGGCATCCCCTGCCGAAAACCGGCTTTCGGTTGTGGTACTCCATGGTGGCAGCGGGCAAAAACGTCACACTCCCTGCCGATACCGGCGCGGCCGGTGACTGCGGTGCCATTCTCTATTCCGGCGGCACCACCGGCACCACCAAGGGTATCTTGCTGTCCAATAAGAATTTCAACGCGCTGGGTCTGCAAACCATCGCCGCATCGGGCTTTGGCTCTGTTGCCGGCATGAAGATGCTGTCGATTATGCCCGTGTTCCACGGCTTTGGTCTGGGCATCGGCATCCACACTGCCCTGATTGGCGGTGCCACCTGCATCCTGATTCCCCAGTTCAGCGTAAAAATCTACGCCGACACCCTTCGAAAGCAGAAACCGGAGCTGATTCCCGGCGTGCCCACCCTGTTCGAGGCGCTGCTTCGTTCGGAGGATTTGCAGAATGCCGACCTGAGTTTCCTGAAGGGTATCTTCTGCGGCGGCGACAGCCTTTCCCCCGAGCTAAAAAAGAAGGTGGATGCCTTTCTGAAGGATCACGGCTGCACCGAACAGATTCGGGAGGGTTACGGCACCACCGAGTGCGTCACCGCCTCCTGCCTTACCCCCAAGGATTACGCCCGCAGCGGTTCCATCGGTGTCCCCTTCCCCGACACCTTCTATAAAATTGTCACCCCCGGCACCACCGATGAACTGGAGCCGGATACCGAGGGCGAGATTTGCCTGTCCGGTCCCTCGGTCATGCTGGGTTACATGGACAACGAAGAAGAAACCCGTCAGACCCTGCGCCCCCACAGCGATGGACGAATCTGGCTTCACACCGGCGATTTGGGCTATATGGACGCCGACGGCTTTGTATACTTCCGTCAGCGGCTCAAGCGCATGATCATCACCTCCGGCTACAACGTCTACCCCTCCCAGCTGGAGAACATCATCGACGGACACGAAAAGGTTCTGCTGTCCTGCGTCATCGGCGTGAAGGACCCCTATCGGGTCCAGCGTGTGAAGGTCTATATTGTACCCATGCCCGGCATCGAACCCACCGAAGCGCTGAAGCAGGAGCTCTTGGATTACTGCGCATGTCACATCGCCAAATACGCCATGCCACGTGAAATCGAATTCCGCACAGAGCTTCCGAAAACACTGGTAGGCAAGGTTGCCTATCGGGTGCTGGAGGAGGAAGCCAACGCCATGGAGGATAACCAATGAAAAAACGCATCTGGGAACTGGATGCCCTGCGGGGTATCTGCATCATCGGCGTTGTGCTGGTCCATCTGGTCTACGATCTGGTGGAGATGTTCGGAATTCTCAACTGGGAGTATCCGGCATGGTTCTCCTTCATTAAAAACTGGGGCGGCATCATTTTTCTGGTGCTTTCGGGCATCTGCGTTACACTGGGCTCCCGCCACATAAAGCGGGGACTGATTGTATTTGGCGGCGGAGTACTCTGCACTCTGGCCACCTACGGTATGTACCGCTTCGGCTTCGACAAGTCGGTAATGATTTACTTCGGCGTGCTGCACTGCCTTGGCGCGTGCATGCTGCTGTGGTCTATGTACAAGACCATGCCCTGGTGGGCGCTGCTGTTCCACGGCGCTGTCCTGATTTGGGCAGGCTTGCTGATTGAAAGCATCGTCGCTCCACAATCGTGGATGGTGATTCTGGGCTTCTACCAGCCGGGGTTCTCCTCCTCGGACTACTTTCCGATTCTGCCGAATCTGGGATATTTCCTCACCGGTGCGGCATTGGCACGGCTTCTGTACAAGAAAAAGCAAAGCCTGATTCCCTGCATCAATTCCAAAACTCCCCTGGTCCGCCCCTTCTGCTTCTGCGGACGGCACTCTCTGTGGATCTACCTGCTCCATCAGCCGGTGCTGGCGGGAATATGTTACCTGTTGACTCTGTAAATTGGAGGCGTTATCATTGAGAAAACCTGTTTACACAAAATTTCTGCCCATCATTGTAACCGCGGCCGGTCTGGCAGGCTTCCTGCTTCGGCTGTGGGCACTGGGTAAAGGTCCCGACAGCGAAGGTCTGTATGCGCCGGCACCGGTACCGTGGGTACTGCTGTGGATCCTCACCGTCGCTGTGCCGGTCATCACGATTATCCTGTGCCGTCCGCTGAAAGATACGGGCAAATACTCCGAAAACTTCCCCCCGTCCCCCATCGCCGCCATCGGCTGTCTGCTGGCGGCACTGGCCATCATGGTAGCCTCTCTGGGGCGATTGATGGGTAATCCGGACCTGATTGTCTTCCTCACCGGTGTGGCAGGCATGATTGCCGGTGTTCTGATGGGCGTGCTGTCCTTCAACCGGCTGAAAGGTCGCAGACCCAATTTCTTCTGCCATGCCAGCGCCTGTCTGTACTTTGCGCTGGAGATTTTCGACCAGTGCAGACAATGGAGCAACGAACCCCAAATCAGCGTATTTGTGTTTCCGTTTCTCGCCCAGCTGTGCATTATGCTGGCATCATACCAGCTCTGCGCCTTTGACGTCGATTTTGGAAAGCGGCTGCCCAGCCTGCTGTGGAGTCTGCTTGCCGTGTATCTGTGTCTGATCGCGCTGCCCGGCAGCGAAAATATTTTGTACTACGGCTGCATTGCCATCTGGCTGCTGACCAATCTGTGCAGCCTGCGTCCCGTCAAAAAGCGCCGTCCCGCTCCCACCGAAGAGCAGATTCCCTCTGTTCAGGCGCAGCTGAGCAGCAATGATGTTTCCATCGAAGAGCTGAACAGCTGGCTGGAGGAAGAACAGGCCGGTCAATGATTGCGGCTAACTGCCTGTCCCCATTGCTTTAATCACTACGAAAGGAGGAGTCCCCATGGTACTGCCTGACAACATATTATATTGTATCCACACACTGGAGGCGGCAGGCTATGCCACCTTTGCCGTAGGCGGCTGTGTCCGCGACTGGCTGCTGGGGCTCTCTCCCCACGACTATGACCTCTGTACCGCCGCCACACCGGACAAGCTGCAGCAGATTTTCTCTGACCGGCAGCTGGTGCTGGCCGGAATGAAGCATGGCACCGTGGGCGTCGTTTTCGGCAAGGAAGTGGTGGAGATCACCACCTTCCGCACCGAAGGCGGCTACGCCGACGGACGGCATCCGGACTGGGTCCGGTTTGTGCCGTCCATTACCGAGGATCTGGCACGGCGGGATTTCACCGTCAACGCCATGGCATGGTCCCCCACCAAAGGTCTGGTTGACCCCTTCGGCGGCGAACAGGACCTGAAAAACAAGATTCTTCGTGCGGTAGGCGAACCTGCCAAACGGTTTCAGGAGGATCCTCTGCGGATTCTGCGAGGGGTGCGGTTTGCGGTGCGGTTCGGTCTGGAGCCGGAGCCTGCCACCTGTCAGGCTATGAACGAGCTGGCATCCCTGATGGACGTACTGGCGCGGGAACGGGTCTTTGACGAGTTATGTAAACTGCTGCCGCTGGTAACCGCGGCGGATGTGATTCGCTTTGGGCAAATCCTGACCCAGCCCATTCCGGAGCTTGCCACCACCATTGGCTTTGACCAGCGCTCCCCCCACCATGCTTATGATTTGTTCACCCACATCGCCCACGTCACCGGCGGTGTACCGGCGGAGCTGACCATTCGCTGGGCGGCGCTGCTCCATGATGTGGGCAAGGTACCCTCCTTCACCACCGACGAAAACGGTCGGGGACATTTCTACGGTCACGCCCGTACCGGCGCGGAGATTGCCGATGAGATTCTGCGCCGACTGAAAGCACCAACCGCACTGCGTGAGCAGGTGGTTGCACTGGTGGAGCTGCACATGACCCGACTGGAGCCGGAGCGGAAGCTTCTGCGCCGCCGCCTGAGCCGTCTTGGGAAAGACACGGTGGAGCAAATGTTTCTGCTGCAAGAGGCGGACATGGGCAGCAAGGGCACCGGACACGAGGAGGAACTGGAGATATTCCCTCAGATTCGCATGATTCTGGATGAAATCTATGCAGAAAACGCCTGCCTGACCGTCAGAGATCTGGCCATCGACGGCAAGGATTTGATTCAGCTTGGATATGCCCCCGGAAAGGCGCTGGGTGACTGTCTGCAAAGCCTGCTGGAGCAGGTGGTGGACGAAACCATCCCCAATCAACGGGAAGCGCTCTTGAATACCGCAAAGAACTCCCGCTGATTCTGAACCGAACCCGACAAAACCGGACAATAGATAAATCGCCCCCTGATGTAGTTATCCTACATCAGGGGGTATTGTTATGCCGAATTAGTAACATTCCCTAAAACTCAGGGAATTGCCACATTGCGCTTTTTGATTATCCGACCTGATTTTCGCCGTTGGTCAGGTAACCGGTGCCGTCAAAGCCGAAGTAGGCATCCATAACAGCCTTGGCGATGGGACCCAGAGAGGAGCCGGAGCCGGCTTTCTCGCCGTAGACCACAATGGCAATCTGGGGATCCTCGGCAGGAGCAAAGCAGACAAAAGCGCCGTTGTCAGACGCATCGGTCCGTCCGGTCTGAGCCGTACCGGTTTTGGAGCCCACGGTGATGGGGTAGTTCTTGAAGGTGCTGTAACCGGTACCGCCGGATTCGCTGGCACCCTTAATCATGCCGGTCATGACCGCATTAAAAGCCTCATCGGACATGTTGAAGGTGCTGAGAACTTCAGGCTGACTGACAGTAATCACGCTGGTGTAGTCCGATGCCACCACCCGGTTCAGGAAGGTAGCGCGGTTGCGCTGACCCTGATTGCAGATGGCGGTCATATAGGAGCAAAGCTGGACAGGCGTGAACCGATTTTCAGACTGTCCGATGGAGGCGTGAATCTTATCGCCGATGTACCATCTGGCATCGTCGCCGTCATGCTCTTTGGCTTTCGTCTCGGGATTGGCCCGCTGACCCTGCGCTTCGTAAATCTCAATACCGGTCTTTTCGCCCAGACCCAGAGCCTTCGCCACATCATCGATCTGCTCGATGGACATGCGGTCTGCCAGCTCGTAGTAGAAGTAGTTGCAGGAATACTTCAGAGCATCGGTGCAATCGATGGAGCCGTGGGTCTTTCCCTGATTGGTGTACTTCAGACATTTGGCTGTGAAGCCGGGATATTTGGTGAAGATACCCTTGTCCTCGATTTCGGTGTACCGCCCGATGATGTCGTGCTCGATGCCGGCAATGGTCATAGACATTTTGTAGGTAGAGCCGGGGGGATAGGTGGCTTGCAGGGCGCGGTTGAACATGGGTTGCAAAGGCGCATCCAGCAGCTCGTTGTAGTTATCGAAGAGGGTGGACAGGTCGTAGGTGGGGTAGCTGCCGCAGACCAGCACCTGACCGGTCTTAACATCCATTGCCACCACAGCGGCGCCCTCCACATCCTGTCCCTTGCTGGAGGGGTTGGTAGCGGGATCGCGAAGCTGGGTGACCACATTGGCCATGGCATCCTCCGCCACGGACTGCAAATTCAGGTCGATGGAAATCTGGACGTTCTGACCGGCCTTGGGCTCTACTTCAAAGTAGGACTTGACCAGCGTGCCGTCCTTGGTCACCACATCCACACGAGTGCCGTCGGTGCCGTGGAGGTAGGCTTCAAAGGCCTCCTCCAGTCCGCTCTGGCCAACCAGAGCATCCATGGAATAGCCCTCGATTTTCTTGTACTTATCCCATTGGGCGCTGCTCATGGCACCCACATAGCCCAGAATATGGGCGGCGTATTTTGTGGAATACTGCCGGACTGTGGAGGACTCCACGTTCATGCCCGGCACGTTCAGTTCCAGCGCCGCCGCCAGAACATCGTTGCTGACGTCGGACAGGAATACATAGTTACTCAGGCTGCCCACGCAGTTGCGAAGGCTCAGCTCATAGCGCAGTCCCAGCACCGCACGGGCATCCGCATCGGACCAGTCCTCGGGGATTTTGTAGCTTTCCCGCAGCTTCTCCATGAGCAGAGGGGCGGAACTGTCGGAGTCCAGCTGGTCACGGTAGGCGAGGAAGCTCTGGAAATGGCTCTGCCATGTGGAGTTGTAGTCGCTGAGGGTGTAGGTGAAGGGAGCTTCCTTGCTGATGGGCATGTGGTCGATGTATTCAATGCCCTTCTCACGGCACAGCTTCACCAGCTGCATCAGGGTTTCGTTGGGGGTAGCGGAGCTGGTCAGCACAAAATGGTTGATAGTCAAATCGTAGCTGGCACGGTTGGTCACCAGCACGTTGCCGTTGCGGTCAAGGATATTGCCCCGTGCCGCTTTGACACGGGTGCGGGTTTCGAAGGTGGTGATGTTGTTGGTATCTCCGCCGGTGTCCACCACCTGAATGCGGTACAGGCGGAAGCAGTAAAAGCCCATCACCAGTACGAATATTCCCAACAAAATACCAGCCCGAAGGCGGGTCATTCTTTCCATGTTTCTCCTCCAATTTTACCGATGGACATGAGGATGGGGTAAGTCAGGGGAACTGCGATTACGGTCAGCAGTGCCGTCAGACAGAAGGCGCCGATTCGCGCCGGATAGGTGTAGTGCAGGAACAGACCGATGCCGTAGTTGCACAGTTCGTATGTGAGCATAGCGGCACTCAGGCAAAACATCAGGGCAACCAGCCCCTTGCGCAGGTAGGCCTGCCGGAAGATGGTGGCCACCACTGCCAAAGCGGTCAGTACCGGTATGCACCAGATGCCCGGCGCAGAGCCGGAAAAATAATACAGCAGCGACCCCACCAGTGCGAAAATGCAGCCGCTTTCCACGCCCTGCAGAATACACACCGCCAGAATGAAGCAGGGAACCAGCTCGGTGGTGGTGTCAAAAATCCGGATGCGGCTCATGACCACGTCCTGCATCAGCAGAGCAATCAGGCACACCAGTGCATACAGACTCCACCGCAGCACCGTTTGGCGCTGTTTGCGGGTCAGGAGCAGCTTGCCCAGCAGATCCTGCCGGTAGGTATCGGGGCGGAATTCGTTCTTTTTACCCATGGCTCACCCCTGATTGTAGCCGGTCAGGATGAACACCTGCTCCAGATTTTTAATATCCGCGGCAGGCTGCAAAATGGCATACTTGTTCACACCGGTGTCGCCCATGCCTGCATCCACTACGTGCCCGATGATCAGGTTACGGGGGTAGACCGTGGAGCCGGAGGTGACCACCTGATCCCGATTGCGGATGACGGCGGAGCTGGGCAGGTATTCCATCCGGAGCAGATTATCCTGACCGGAGGCATAACCACCCTGAACCATGCCGGAATAGCCGGAGGAGGCGATGGTGGCGCTGACCTCCAGAGATGAGTCCAGAATCGTCTTGATGATGCAGTAGTTGGTGCCTACCTCGGTGACCAGACCGATAACCTCGCCGTTCTCGGTGATGGCGCACATTCCGGTTGCGATGCCGTGGATGGTACCCTTATTGACGGTAAAAGCGCTGGTCCAGTCGGTGGAGTTGCGGGAGATGATGTAGCCGTCCACCAGCGAGTAATCCTCGTTGGCTGCCGTCAGATTCAGCAAATCCCGCAGCCGCTCGTTCTCACGGGAAATGGAGTCGGCCAGAAGATTATCCTCACGCATAGCGGCGATTTCCGCTTTGAGCGCGTCGTTTTCTGCCTGCAGCGCCTCATAGCGGAACATATAGTTGTACATCTGCTCCGCCTGCTCTGTCAGGGCATTGGCACCGGCACGCAGAGGGGTCAGCACACCCTGCACCACAATGCTGGGGATGCTGCTGCCGGTAACTGCGCTGAGAATACCCAGCGCACCGGTCAAAAGCAAAGCAAGAATCAGTACCACCCGCACCCGGGTGCTGAAAAAATGTCGCATAAAAAACTCCTAATACTAATCATTAATAAATCCCGTAAGAATCTGAGACAGGCGGCACACCGGCAGACCCATTACATTGTAATAGTCGCCGTTCATGCGCTCACAGAACAGCGCCGCGCCACCTTGAATACCGTAGCTTCCGGCTTTGTCCATAGGCTCGCCGGTGGCAACGTAGCGGTAGATTTCACTTTCAGTCAGCTGGCGGAAATGCAAATCCGTAATCTCGGTGCAGGTAACAGCGTTGTCGCCCTGCAGAACGGTCATTCCGGTCATCACCTGATGATCCCGACCGGAAAGAAGCTTCAGCATGGCAACCGCGTCGGCTTCGTCACGGGGCTTGCCCAGGACCTTGCCTTCGCAGACCACAATGGTATCCGCCGCAATCACAATGTCATCGTCCTCTCTGGGAACGGCCAGCGCCTTCAGCCGGCTGACCCGTGCCACCTCGTCGCAGGGGGACAGCGCAGGGTCCATGGTTTCGTCGATATCCGCCACGCGGATCGTAAAGGGTACTCCAAACAATCCCAGCAGGTCTTTGCGCCGGGGAGATTGGGAGGCAAGTATCAGATTCATAGTGTATCCTTTCTGATGCGCGGTAATTATTCCAAACCGCGCAGGTACAGACCACGGGTGCAGGCGCCGGGGTCAAAGGGGATGGGAGAGAGATAGCTGTTGAGGACCTGATCCACCTCGTTGGGGTTTTCGGTGGTGAAATACAGCCGTGTGGCCCACAGTCCCAGCTTCCGCAGGTCCTCCTGACGGTCCAGCCAGTAAAGCTTTTTGCCGTTGAGCAGGATGCTGCGGCAGGAATCGCCGTCTTTGATGATGGGGAAATCCGCGCCGGTCTTGTCCTTCAGACGGGTGGTGCCAAGATGGCAGCTGCACTCGCCGGAGCGCTGGCGAATCAGGCAGTTCTCCGTGACCATCAGGGGCAGCCGTCCGTAGGCGAGAATCTCGCAGGGAACCGGCTTGCTGATATCACGAATCTGGGGTAATGTCATCTCAAAGGAGAGCATAACTGACTCCAGCTCCATCTCCTTTGCCACTTCCACAGAGCCGGAGTTGTAGATGTTCAGACCGAAATCGCCATGGATGCGGAAGCCCAGCTCCCGCACCGGCAGCAGCAGTCCCAGATTGCCGGCCAGCACCGCTTTGACGCCCTGATCGCGGACACGCCGCAAGTCGTTGCGCAGCTTGTCCAGCTCTCTGTCGTGGCAGATGCGGGGCAATACCGCCGCTACGGTGGCACGACGGGTCAGGTCGCGGCACAGCTTGGGATCCGCCGACAGAATGTGCAGCGGAACATACAGCACCGAGGGCTCCAGACGCAGCAGTTTCTCGGTAATCTGTCTGGCGTCGGTAATCTGCACCGTCAGACCGGGGCGACCGCGGAAACCGTTGATATGAACACTCTTGCGGGGACGCAGAACACGGGGGATGTCCCGCCGCGCCCGCAATGCCGTCAGCTGATCCAGTGCGTCACGGCGCAGACCGTTGATGGCGGCAGCAGACAGGGTGATATTGGGCTCGATGGTGGCTTCTGCTTTGATACAGCGGTAAGGCGTACCGCCGGTTTTTGTGATACGGGCGTTGAACAAATCCTCGCTCAGAGGGAGCCGACGTGCCGCCTCCGGCACAGGACCGGTGACAGTGCAGCTTCGACCTTGAGGATCCGTTACCGTCAGGGAACTGCCTTTGGCGGTGATTTCCGCCTTAAAGGTCACATCCACCAGTCCGGCTTCTGTCGCCTCGTAGGTCTGGCGCATGGATTTGAGCCATTCCTGATCTTCCTTGATATCTTCACGGATGCCGAACATATCGGCACCGATGCTGTCGGTATAGTAGCCGTCGGTAAAGCCCTGACGGTTGAAGGCTTTCATAAGGGTGTCGATCATCTCACGGGTGACCAGACCTTCGTTCATGGCCTTGCGGTAGGTAGCGGTGACTGCTGCCACATATTCGGGGCGCTTCATCCGACCCTCCAGCTTCACAGAGGCAACACCCATCTCCTCCAGCTCCTGCAGATACATAATCAGGCAGTTGTCCTTCAGGCTGAGGGGGTGGCGGTTTTCCCAACGGCTGTAACCGTAGCTTTGACGACAGGGCTGGGCGCAGCGACCGCGGTTGCCGGAACGTCCGCCAATGGCGCAGGACAGGTAGCACTGTCCCGAATAGCTCATGCACAGAGCGCCATGAGCGAAAACTTCGATTTCAATGGGGGACGCGGCGCAGATACTGCGGATTTCCTCACGACTCAGTTCACGGCTCAGCACCACACGGCTGCAGCCGGCTGCGGCACACAGCAGCACGCCGGGCAGGGAATGGACGGTCATCTGGGTGGATCCGTGGACCGGCACACCCGGTGCAATCCGACGGCACAGCCGGACCACACTCAAATCCTGTACGATGAAGGCATCCACGCAGCAGCTGGCGGCATGGCGAATCAAAGCCACAAGCTCTTCCTGCTCCCGGTCGGAAATCAATGTATTTAAGGTAAGATGAACGGCAACGCCACGGACATGACAGTACTTCACCGCCTCCACAAGGGTCTGAGGGGTGAAATTTTTGGCACTCTGACGGGCGTTGAAGGTGCCGCAGCCCAGATAGACCGCATCAGCACCGTTCTGCACCGCCGCCTTCAGGGCATCCATGGAGCCGGCCGGTGATAACAGTTCAAGCATAGTGATTCTCTCCATATAGGTATACTTGATATCATTATAGCACACCCCCTCGCTCACCGCTACCCCAAGAAAAGAAAATTAACAATTTTCTTTTTGGTAAATTCCACCATATAGATGGCATAAAAAATGTTTCGTGCTGCGACGGATTACCGGGAACAGGCAATTTCCAGCAGGCGCAGATGCATTGCGAGGGTGATCCCCAGATAGTCCGTCACATTTCTCTGTTGCGCGGGGCTTAAACTCAGCAGGACGGCGTTGAACCGGTCCTGTACCGGCTCAAGCTCCTTCAGCAGGTTGGCGTAATGGGCATCCTGCTGGGCAGCAGCCTGAACTTCCAGCATTTTTTGCAACATTTTCGGGTCCATGATAATTGCTCCTTTTAACATTGGGTGATGATATGCGATATGAAATTATGCGCTTCGAAAAACATCCGGAGTCTTCGAATCGCCAGCGGTTATACTCAAAACAAATTGGCGAATACCTCGGAATCAGCCAGAACTCCTACTCGTAGTACAAGGTGGATTTATGTAATGTAAGTGTAGACTATCTGCCGGGTCGAACGAAGTCGAAAATTGTCTACCTGAAAAACAAAGCGTATAATTTTATCGAATCTGAAAAAACTTTTATTTTCTAATTGAAAATAGTGTTGACGATCCGGAAAAATAATGTTATTCTAATTATAGCTATCCGTAGCTGTATATTTCTGAGCCGGAAATCGGCAAATTTGCGTGAAATGGAGTTGAGTGGAATGAAAAAGTTCATCGCTTGTATCGTTGCGCTGATGGTTTGTGCGTCTATGGTCCTGCCTGTTTATGCTGCGCCGACTTTCACTCCCAGCGTTACTAATAAGCCCTCCCCCGACATCGTCCCTGTTACCGACCCTGATGGCAAGCCTGCTCTGGGTGAGGTTTTGAAGGATGGCGAGGTTATCGGCTATGTCTATGAAGATTGCCTGGTTGTCACTTCTGTGGCGGATGCCCTGACTTCCGAGTACATCCCCTCCGCAGCCAGAGATTTGCTGCTCAGCGTCTATGAGAAGCTGAACAACGGTCAGATGAAGCTGCCCTACGACAAGTTCAAGGCTTCCCTGAAGCCCGAGAAGATGGTCATCCGTGATTTGTTCGACGTCAGCTTCCTCTGCGCGGGAACGCCCGTCGACCATCTCGAGATTCTGGAGCCCGCCGGCGTGGTTCTGCGCCTGACCTTCGATTTGGGTATTGGCAAGAACGACAAGGTCTATACCATGACCTACAAGAACGAGGATTGGAATTCTATCGTCAACACCGTCAACAATGGTAACGGCACTGTGACCTGCACCTTTGAGCATCTGTGTCCTGTGGCATTCTCCGTGGAGGTTGACGATTCCGGCAGCGATACGCCTCCCGGTGAGACCGGCGATCCCGACAGCGAGAACATGATCATGTGGATTGTGCTTGCATCCGTCAGCCTTGTAGCTGTGGTTGCTCTGGTTGTCATCTACCGCACCAAGCTGTCCAAGAAGTCCTGATAACAACAACACGCAGCCGACTCTATGAGTCGGCGGCGATTTATTATTGCT
>JAZSEN010000129.1:0-5092 GCA_045531675.1 Faecousia sp. | reverse complement strand
GGCGGCTCAGTCCAAGATTTCGGCATATGACGAATCTATGGTGGCTCCTGTTGTTACGGCGGACAGCGCCAGAGCCGGTCACTTTGTTATGAACAAGACTGCCTTTACCAGCGTTTATCCCAGTGTTTCCTTCGAGGGCAGCTTCTCGATTAACTATTATTTCGTGACAGGTCTGACCCCTGATAATGGCCTGACCTTCTGCTACTGGGATGCGGAAACCTACGAAAACGCCGACAAGCTGACCACCGCCAACGCCACCGGCATGATGAAAATGACCAAGGTAGGCGACCGTTGGCATGCCTGTGTGGAAGGCATTGCGGCGAAGGATATGGACAAGACGATATACATTGCCGCTATTTACAAATCCGGTGGCGTGGGCTACACCACCAACGTGATAGCTTACAGCCTGGGCCGCTATTGCGAGACCATTGCCGCCAAGGGCAATGATTTTGGCGCTGCCACTGCGGTCTACGGCTACTACGCAAAAGCCTATTTCGCCAGCTGATACTGAAAAATCACCACGGGATTCCCTGTGGTGATTTTTTTTGTCAGGGGATAAACGATAATTCAGAGACTTGTTTATTCTGTCACCCCGGTTTTATCTCCCCTGTGGTGAGATGAAGATATGATTCGTAACGAAGTGACCATTACTCCATTCTCGATAACAGCGGTTTGAAGGATGAAATGGACGTTCTGGATGTGGCCTGCGGTACGGGAGTGCCGTTCCCTGATAATTTGAAACGGTGCGTGGAGTCCGTAACCGGCATTGATATTTCGCCGGAAATGGCAAAGCTTGCTGCTGAAAAATTCCCTCAGGTTCAGGTGATTTGCGGCGATGTGAACGTGGTGATTTCCAACGACCGGATGTATCAGGTCGCAGGTACGCGCAGGGAGGGGGAGATTCACTCCCACGGCGGTCACAGTCATTGCGATACCGATACGCCTATGGAGGGGTGACGTTATGAAATACATGGTTGCCCACAATAATAGCCACGCACAGGAGATGGCGGATCTGGCTACGAAGATTCGTGACGCCGGCAAGGTGGGGGCGTATAAGAAAATCATGGACGTGATTGCGTATTTCGACATCCTCAATTCGAAGCTTGATGTGGTTCTGAAGGAACTGATGTCACAATAATTCCGGTGCCGGCACAGATTTGTGCCGGCATATTTTAGTTGCATTTAAACAAATCGCTTACTATCTGAAAAGGGATGTGTTAGTATTATTAAATAAAAAAGCAATGAAAAGGAGAGAATGTATGAGTATGAATTTCAAAAGAATGCTGGCTGCCTTGCTTTGCTTGGTAATGATTGCTGGGATTGCACCTGTTGGTCAGGCGGCAACCGCCAACGAACAGGCAGACAACGGGAAAACTACCTTCAATCAGTATGCGACTCTGGCCAAGGTCTACGAGCAGGACGGCTGCTTCAGTATGCAGGGCATGGCGGTTCATGAAAACTATATCTATGCCTGCAAAACCAACAACGGCACCGACACCAAGGCGGTGGTTGCCCGTATTAACATCCATGACGGCAGCAAAACATTTCTGACCAATGCCGCCACCGGTAACTATGTGTTTGGCGATTTTGTTCATGGTAACGAAATTGAGGTCGAACGCATCGGCGGTGCGCTGAATATGTTCATTCCCACTATGGCATCCGGCAGCGAAAGTCTGATTCGCTACAAAATCAGCGGCACCACTGCCACCCGTGTGGGCAACTACACCATGACCTACAACGGCTCCAATATTTCCGGCGGTGCCATTCGGGTTATGCATTACAGCGAGAATTACATTACCTTCATTTTTAAGAGCGGCAACAGTTTCTATACCGGTAAGATTCCGGTGAATCAGTACAGCGGTACCGTAGAAATGAGCCTGCTGTTCAACTTCAACTACTCCACCATGTACTACAATGGTGTCCTCAAGGACATCAGCGGCTTCTCCCTGCAGGGCTTTGAGTACTATGACGGAAGAATTTACCTTCCCCTGTCCGGCCATACCGTGGCCGGAATGTTGAATGTTGCCATCATCCTTGTTTACGACATTCAGGGCATCACGCCCGGCTGCACTCTGGATCCTGAACGGAATCTGAACTTCTATGTGGCCAGTCAGGAGTATCCCGCCTATTTTGAAATCGAAAGCTGCGGCATATCCCCCAGAACCGGCAAGATGTATTTCAATACCAACAGCCGTGTCACTAACTCCGATACCAACCACGATGGCGTGCATTACTTTACCGACTGGGAGTATGAGCCGTCCCAGCGCAATACTGACGTGAACAACTACCGCTGGGAGGTCATCGGTGACAAACTCACCAGTGTCACCACCAATGGCTCTGCCCTAAACCATGCCATTATGCTGCAGGGCAGCATATCCGGCGGCCAGTTTACGCTCTGCCGGTATGCCACGGACCGTACCATTGTGTTAGAGCACGACCGCCCATGGGAAGTGGAGTGGAAGTCTGCCGGTGTCAGCAACGGCTCTATGATTTTCGCCACGGAAGGGGACTGCGCTCATTTGGACGCACCCTATATCTATCGTCGAGCCGGCAAGAGCATCATTGCAATGGGCATCTTTGATGGACAGTATAATCAGGATTACGGCGTAGATTTAAGTCTGTATGGTATCGACGAAAGCAAAACCCATGTGTACCGGTTGAGCAACCGGATTAATGCCGACGGCTCCAATATGGTCTACCTCAGCGTAGACGGTGTGGAGCTGGGCGCGATGAACAATCATTACGTCAATGGCTATGATCAGGGTACGACCTCCGATTGGGTCAGCGGCAGAGATTTCCGGTTCTCCTACTTCGGACCCTATAACTACCGTCTGGACGGCATCAAGCTTTCCTATATTCAGGTCTGGGGTAACGGCGAGGCGTATCACCCTGACGGCATCTACCGCTGGGAGACAATGAATGACACTCTGACTGCGGTGCAAGGCAACAGCATCCCCAAACTGACCGCTGGTTCCATCTCCGGTGGCACTTATCTTACTTCTCAGCACAGCCTGTCTCAGAATGTGACGTTGATGCATAATCAGCCATGGACCATTCAATGGAGAGGTGCAGGCGCCACTGCCGGCGGTACGATTCTCGGTACGGACAACCGGGGTGATTGCACCAATGCTCCTTACCTGATGCGTAGTGGTAAGGTAATCTTCTTCGGTTATCGGGACGGCTCCAACCATCAGCAGTACGGCATCAATCCAGCTGATTATGGTGTGGATATGAGCGTTGAGCATATTTATACCTTGCAAAACAAGGTTAATGCGGACGGTAGCAACATGGTTTACCTCAGCGTGGATGGCAATGAGCTGGGACCCATGAACAATTACTACAAAAACTCCGGCAATCAAAATTCCACCTCCAACTGGATCAGCGGCAAGGACTTTTCCTTTGGCTGGATTGGCACACTGCCATATTCTCTGAATAAGCAGACTCTGAGCTATTTGCAAATCTGGGAGCAGGGGATTGTGGATGCAGATATCCCTGACACCTACCGCTGGGAAACCATAGGAAACAAGTTTACCGCCATTACCGGAAGCGGCTATACTGAAAACACCGCAACAGTTAAGAGCGGCTCCTGCTCCGGCGGTGTGTATACCAACAGTTATTTTGAACTGGAGCATCCTGTGGTGCTGCGCCATGACCGTGGATGGTCTCTGGAATGGGAGTGCGAGGGTGACTGGGATGGCGGTGGAATGGTCATCGGTTCCTCTGCCAGCAGTACAGCCAACGGTGCTGTTTATTTGTTCCGGAATGTGAATATCATCGGTCTGGGACGCTGGACTGGTAGCCGCCATGAGCAATGGGGCGTGGCTCCGGCTGAGCACGGCATCAATACCGATTTGCACCACACCTATAAACTGGTCAACAAGATTGCTGGGGACGGCAGCAATTCCATCTGGCTCTGGGTGGATGGCGAGGAAATCGCACCTATGACCACCTTTGCGGTCAATGGTTCTCTCGGTTATACAACCACCACAGATTGGCTTTTGGGTCGTGATTTTGTATTCAATTATGTAGGCTCCTCGGAGCATCCTGTTACCGGTACGACAATGGACTACATTCAGGTGGTTGAGGGCTGCGCGCATAGCTATCATGCTGTGGTGACGGCTCCTACCTGTACCACCGACGGCTATACTCTGTACGAGTGCCGGAACTGTGGCGATTCTTACAAAGATAGTGTAATCGCCGCAGCTGGACACAGTTGGCAGGATGCCACCTGTACTACCGCAAAAACTTGTACCGTCTGTGGTATCGCTGATGGCGCGGCAACGGGGCACAGCTATCAGGCTGTCATCACCAAGCCTACCTGCACCACCGACGGCTATACCACTTACACCTGCCAAATCTGTGACAACAGCTATGTCAGCGAATTCGTGTCAGCTTACGGACATAGCTGGACAGAGGGCAACTGTACAGTGGCAAAGACCTGCACCCTCTGCGGAGCGACGGATGGCGCGGCAACGGGACACAGCTATCAGGCTGTGGTAACCAAGCCCACCTGCACTACCTCCGGTTACACTACTTACACCTGTACCCTCTGCGGCAACAGCTATGTGGGCGACCCCGTAGTGGCTACCGGTCACGCCTATAATGAAGGCATAATTACAACAGCCCCGACCTGCACGGTTTCTGGTGTGCAGACCTATACCTGCACCAGTTGCGGCAACAGCTATCAGAAGAGTGTCGATGCTATCGGTCACAGCTATGAAGCGGTGATTACCGCGCCTACCTGTACCGATGCCGGCTATACCACATATTCCTGTAACAATTGTGATAGCAGCTACCTGGCAGACCATGTATCTGCTTTGGGCCATAGCTATCAGTCGGTGATTACCGCACCCACCTGCATTACAGATGGTTATACCACTCAAACTTGTACTGCCTGTGGTAACAGTTATGTCGATGAGGTTGTCGATGCTACCGGACACAGTTATGTGGATGGCTACTGCTCTGCTTGCGGGGAGAAGGATCCGGATTATGTCGAAATTGCAGTGCCTACCTTAACTCTGAAGTACCCCACTCTGGCCTTCAGAGATGAGATTCAGTACAACCTCTACTTCAACGTGGACAACATGACCGA
>JAZSEN010000040.1:0-18166 GCA_045531675.1 Faecousia sp. | reverse complement strand
GGCGGCTCAGTCCAAGATTTCGGCATATGACGAATCTATGGTGGCTCCTGTTGTTACGGCGGACAGCGCCAGAGCCGGTCACTTTGTTATGAACAAGACTGCCTTTACCAGCGTTTATCCCAGTGTTTCCTTCGAGGGCAGTTTCTCGATTAACTATTATTTCGTGACAGGTCTGACCCCGGATAACGGCCTGACCTTCTGCTACTGGGATGCGGAAACCTACGAAAACGCCGACAAGCTGACCACCGCCAACGCTACCGGCATGATGAAAATGACCAAGGTAGGCGACCGTTGGCATGCCTGTGTGGAAGGCATTGCGGCGAAGGATATGGATAAGACGATATACATTGCCGCTATTTACAAATCCGGTGGCGTGGGCTACACCACCAACGTGATAGCTTACAGTCTGGGCCGCTATTGCGAAACCATTGCCGCCAAGGGCAATGATTTCGGCGCTGCCACTGCGGTCTACGGCTACTACGCAAAAGCCTACTTCGCCAGCTGATACTGAAAAAACACCACGGGATTCCCCGTGGTGTTTTTTTATGCAAAAGACGATTCGGCTCGAACCTTTTCGACGTTAAAGTCATAGATTGTGTCGGGAGGTAATGCTATGGAATGGTATCATATTACGTTTCGTTCCATCACGCCGGCACAGCGTGGAGAGCGAATGCTCCGTCAGAGTGGGATTAATGTCACTTTGATGCGGGCAGTACGCCAGGTATCTCTGGAGGGGTGCGGTTACAGTCTGCGAATCCGGTCCGGAGATGGAAGCGAAGCGATTCGGCTTTTGCAATCAAAGGGCATCCCCTATAAGCGGGTGTTCCATCAGAACGGAAGCGGAGAGGTTGTGGAGCTGAAGCCATGATATATCTGGATAACGGCGCCACGTCATTCCACAAACCGCCGGTGGTTCGTAAAGCCATGCTTCAGACTATGCTCCGGTGCGCCAATCCGGGCAGGGGAGGGTATCCGGCGGCGATGGCAGCGGCACAGCAGGTATATGCCTGCCGTGAAGCGGCGGGGGAACTGTTCCATTGCCAGCCAGATCAGGTGGTTCTCACTTCCAATTGCACCCATGGTCTGAATATAGCTATCCGTACGCTGGTAACACCGGGGGACAGCGTTGTAATTTCCGGTTTCGAGCACAATGCGGTAACCCGACCGCTGTATGCTCTTGGGGCTCATGTTACGGTGGCCGGACGGCGGGTGTTTGATGCGGCGGATACATTGGAAAAATTCGAGAAGGCTTTGCGCAAGGGCGCGAAAGCGGCGGTGTTTACCCACGCCTCCAATGTGTTCGGCTATGTTCTTCCGGTTGAGCAGATGGCACAGCTGTGCCGGCAGTATCGGGTACCGTTCATTGTGGATGCGGCCCAGACGGGCGGAATACTGGAAGTAAATCTGGAAAAGCTGGGAGCGGATTTTGTAGCAATGCCGGGGCATAAGGGGTTGCTAGGCCCTCAGGGGACCGGAATTCTGCTATGCAACCGGATGCCGGAGCCGTTGCTCCATGGTGGCACAGGCAGTGCGTCTATGGAGCAGACGATGCCGAATTTTCTGCCGGATCGGGCGGAGGCCGGAACGATAAATGTGCCGGGAATTGGCGGCTTGACAGCGGCTTTGCATTATCTGCGTTCTGTGGGTATCCGGAATATCGCGCAACGGGAGCGTGAGCAGATGCGCCGCTGTGTCAGAGGACTGAAAAAGCTGGGATTCCAGCCCTTTCACGGAGAAAACCAACTGGGAATTGTGAGCTTTTTGCCGGGGATGGATTGTGAGGCAGCGGCGGAAAAGCTGGCACAGCGGGGGATATGCGTCCGCGCGGGGCTGCATTGCGCACCTCTTGCCCACGAAAGCGCAGGAACTTTAACCACGGGGACGGTTCGGGTCAGCTTCGGGCATAATTCCAATGATTCGCACACAGATTATTTCCTCGCAGCCGCGGCGACTCTCAGGTGAGTCGCCGTAATTTTTTTTGTTTTTCTATTGCTATCTTGGCGCGCATCCGCTATAATAGAAAGGATAATAGGGTGCGTTTACGGATTTTTCCTGTATGTGCTTTTTTAGCATCCAAAAAAGGGGCGTTAGTGCGGCTAATGGAACTTCTACATAATTTCTTTTTACAGGTTGGCGGAATGCAGCTGACTGATTATATTGATATTTTTCTGGTTGGTTTTTTGCTCTATCGGCTTACACCGATGCTGCGCTCCAGCGGTGCCATGCGTGTTGCATGGACCATCGTTTTGCTGTTTTTGGTTACATGGCTGACAGGTGTTTTGAAGCTGCACACCCTCAACTATCTGCTGACGCAGTTGACGGCTGTCGGTCTGATTGCGATTGTTATTCTATTCCAGCCTGAGCTTCGCCGGATGCTGGACCATCTGGGTAGTGTCAAGTGGAAACAGTTCCTCGGCATGGAGAAGCAGTCCCAGGAGATGATTAATGTCATTAATCAGACAGTGGCTGCCTGCGAAGTAATGAGCCAGCAGCGGGTGGGCGCTCTGATTGTGTTTGCCCGGGATAATCCTCTCGATGAGTACTTCAAGCGGGGCACCATGATTGAGGCTCAGGTGTCCGATCAGCTGATCCGGAATATTTTCTTTCCCAAGGCTGCGCTGCACGATGGTGCTATGGTGATTCGCGACTGCAAAATCGCAGCGGCAGGCTGTGTGCTGCCTCTGTCGGACAGCCGTTCGCTTAGCGCTGATTTGGGCACCCGTCATCGGGCCGGTGTGGGTATGAGTGAGGTTTCTGATGCGGTCGTTGTCATTGTTTCCGAGGAAACCGGCACCATTTCTGTGGCAGTAGGCGGCGTACTGAAGCGCTATTTGGCTCCTCAGACGCTGGGACGTTTGCTTCGCGCTGAGTTGTGTGCGGATGAAACCGTCAGGCAGAGGGAATTACCCCTGCGGCTGAAGCAGAAAATCCACAAAAAAGACAAGGGGGGAGACTGAAGATGGAAAACAAATCAAAACCCCAGGCAGAAGAAAAATTCCGCTTCAGAAAAAGTAAAGTCCTCCGGATTGTTGTCTGCGGATTGGTTGCTTTCTGCTTGTGGTTCTTTGTGATTTCGGAGGTTCGTACCGAAATTGAGAAAACTTACCGCAATGTAGCAGTGGAGTTTGAGGGCCAGAGTATTCTGGCAGATCGGGGATTGAAAATGATTTCCGATACAGACCTGACCGTTGACTTGAAGCTCAATGGCAGACGCTCCGTTCTGAATAGCCTGCGCAGCTCCGATATTACCGTAGTGGTGGATTTGGGCCGTATCTATGAAGCGGGCTCCCGCAGCCTGTCCTATGAGATTCAATACCCCGGTGATGTAATCACATCTGACATTGAAGTGGTCAGTCGCACTCCGGATACCATCACAATTACGGTGGTCTCCTGGGCTGAGAAGAGGGTCGACGTAAGAGAGCCTCAAATCACCGGAACGCCTGCCGAGGGATATCGGGTCGGTCTGTTGAGTACCGACGATTGGGATCCGAAGAAAATCAAAGTTGCCGGTCCTAAGGAAATCATCGATCAGATTCAGTCTGCAGGAGTTGTGGTGGATGTTCAGGGCGTCAGCGAATCGCAGGAGGTTCGTAAGAGCTTTATCTATTACGACGCGGATGGAAATCCTTTGACAGATACGGAATCCATCAAGGCTGAACCTGAGAAGGCACAGGTCCGTGTTCCGATTCTGAAGGAGAAAACCGTCGGACTGGAGCTGCCGATTTCTGTAGACAGCCGGGCGGAGAACACAGAGTTTACTCTGAATGCCGTGGTCACTTTGGCGGATGGTACTCAGAGTAGTGTCACCGGAGCCATCATGTTTGAAGATGGTGTTGCTACCCCTGCCGGAGAGGCGGTTCGTCTGGGTGAGGATGGAAAGGTTTATCTGGAGCTGGGCAACATCACCGTGTTTGGCAGCCCCATTTCTGTAGAATATGTCACAGAGGGATCTTTGCCGGAGCTGCTGCTGTATAATCAGAATGAAGTGGCATATACCCTCGGGGATGTGGATTTGCGACAGGACGGCATCAGTTGCAATGTGGAGCAAGTGCAGGTGACCATCACCACCCGGGAGAAAGCTACCAAGACATTCACCGGTGTCAGGATTCGGAACATTAACCCCTTGCATTATTGCAGCACATCCTCCTTGACGGTTACAATCAAGGGCTTCCCTGAGGACTTGGAGAAGGTAACCAAGGCTAATATCGAAGCCATTCTGGAAGTGGAAGTGACGAAAACCGGGGAGTATGATGTTGTGGTGACGGTTCAGGGACATCCTAACGTGACCGTGGTGGGAAACTATCCGGTTCAAATCGAAGTTCCCCGGGTGCGGCCCACCGCGGCGCAGTTGTGAACTGTGCGCTACGTGATATGTGATTGATAATACTATGATAAGGGGATAATCAAATTGATAAAGAGTATGACCGGCTACGGCCGGGCGGTGGAAACAGTCAACGGTCGGGAATTCACCGTTGAGCTGCGTTCCGTCAACAACCGCTATCTGGACTGCAGCGTAAAGCTGCCCCGCAGCCTGACCTTCGCCGAGGAGGCAGTCAAGCAGGCAGTGAAGGGAACCATCTCCCGGGGCAAGGTGGATGTGTTCATCTCCGTCCGTGCAGAGGGCGGCGAGGAAATCAAGGTCAGCCTGAATGAGAATGTTCTGACGGGCTATCTGGAGGCCATGCGGAAAATGGTCACAGACCACGGCGTGAAGGATGACATCAGTGTATCCACGGTGTCCCGTCTGCCGGATGTGTTTACTGTGGAGCGCCCCGAGGTGGATGAGGAGCAGCTGCTGGCGGATTTGCTGAGCGTGGTTGCCAAAGCCATCGAGGGTTACGATGCGATGCGGTGTACCGAGGGCGCTGCCCTTGAAAAAGACCTGCGCAGCCGTGGCGACACCATTCGTGAGCTGGTTACGGTGGTGGAGCAGGGGAATGCTCAGACAGTCATCGACTACCGCGCCCGTTTGGAAGCCAAGCTGCAGGAGGTTCTTTCCAATACCTCCATCGACGAAAGCCGGATTCTCACCGAGGCTGCGATTTTTGCAGATAAGGTTGCGGTGGACGAGGAAACCGTTCGCCTGCGCAGCCATCTGGAGCAGATGGATACCATGCTCACCACCGGCGGTGCCATGGGTCGAAAGCTGGACTTCCTGCTGCAGGAAATGAACCGTGAAACCAACACCATCGGTTCCAAATGCACCGATTTGCGGTTGGCCCGTGTCGTTGTGGACATCAAGGCTGAGCTGGAGAAAATCCGCGAGCAGACTCAGAATATCGAATAAGAGGTGCCCATGAAGCTACTGAATATCGGTTTTGGCAGCATGGTGGCTGCCGGACGGATTTTGAGCATTCTGGAACCGGAGTCCGCGCCCATTAAGCGAATGGTGCAGGAAGCCCGGGAGCGGGGAATGCTGATTGACGCATCCTACGGTCGCAAGACCAAAGCGGTCATCCTGATGGATACCGATCATGTGATACTATCCGCCACCGGTCCGGAAACACTGGCACAGCGCTGGCAGGAGAGAAATGAGGAGGAGACCCAATGAGCGGAAAGTTGTTTGTTATTTCCGGTGCTTCCGGTGTGGGCAAGGGAACTGTGCTTTCCAATGTGATGCAAAAGCGGTCGGATTTGGAGTTTTCCGTGTCCGCCACCACCCGTCCCCCCAGACCCTCTGAGGTGGAAGGCGTTCATTATTATTTTATCACCCATGAAAAATTCGAGGATATGATTCGCAGCAATGCGTTCATTGAATACAATCTCCACGCCAATGCCTGCTACGGCACCCCCCTGAAGCAGCTGGAGGAGAAGCTGGCACGGAGCAACGTGATTCTGGACATCGAGCCCAAGGGCGCGGCGATTGTCCACCGTCAGCGCCCTGATGCCACCATGATTTTTATCATGCCCCCCTCTCTGGAGGAGCTGGAGCGCCGCCTTCGCGGTCGTGGCGACACCTCCGAGGAGCAGATTGGCCTGCGGCTGGAGCGGGCTAAGTGGGAAATCGAGCAGCGGTTCTGGTATGACTACGTGGTGGTCAACGATAAGCTGGAAGACTGCGTTGAAGAAGTTTTGAAAATCATTGCCGAAAAGGCAGACTAAATTTTGGAGGAATATTGATATGCTTTACCCCCCTGTTGCAGACCTTTTGAAGAATGTTGAGAGCCGCTACCTGCTGGTGAACGTGGTTGCCCAGCGGGCACGCCAGATTGCCATGGAAGCGGAAGCTTTTCAGGAGGAGCTGCCTGAGAAACCTGTCACTCTGGCAATTCAGGAAGTGGCGGACGGCAAGCTCACTGCCGGTCTGAAGGAAGAATATATGTAAGGAGGAAAGGGCTGTATGGTAGCAAAAATCGCGGTTTCTGCCGCAACATTTGCCATCGATAAGCCCTATTCCTATTGGGTGCCGGAGGGGCTGGAGTTGCTGCCCGGTATGCGGGTGACGGTACCCTTCGGACGCGGTAACAAGCGCTGCGAGGGCGTGGTCCTGTCCGTGGAGGACGGCACAGCAGACGGCTTGAAGGCGGTAGAAAACGCCCTGGATGAAGCCCCTCTGCTGAACATGACTATGCTGCGACTGGCGGCATTCATGCGGGAGCGGTACTTCTGTACCCTTTACGATGCCATTCGCGCCATGCTTCCTGCCGGAGCATGGTTTCAGGCGAAGGATACCTATACCCTGACCGATGACCGGAGCTGGCAGGAAAAACCCCTTCGCCAGAAGGATGCCCTTGCGCTGCTGAAGCTGCTGCAGGATCTTGGCGGTCAGGCCAGTGGCGAGGTTCTGCGACAGGCGGTTGCGGATGAGGACGCCTTCGACGGGGCAATCCAGTATCTGGCGAAGAAAAAATGGGTTGATACTCAGCGGGATTTCCGCCGTCGCCTGAATGACAAGACCGAGCGAATCGCCACACTTGCTTCCTCCGTAGAGGAGGCTATGGAGTACGCATCCCATCGTCCCAAATCCGCTGCCATGCAGAAGGCGGTGCTGAAGCTGCTGTGCGATTTGGGCAGCGTTTCCGTGAAAGAGCTTTGCTACTTCACCGGTGCCGGTCCGTCCACCGTCCGACGGCTGGAGGAGCTGGGTTATGTAAACCTGACAGAACGGGAAGTCCTGCGCTGTCGGGAAATCCGTCCGGCGCAGGTGGATACCAACTTGATTCTGAATCCGGAGCAGGACGCGGCCTTTCAGGGACTTCGCAGCCAGATGGACGGGGAAAATCCCGGCGTGGCGCTGCTTTACGGTGTTACCGGCTCCGGAAAAACATCAGTATATTTGAAACTGATTCGCCATTGTCTGGAGCAGGGGAGAGCAGCTATGCTGCTGGTGCCGGAAATCGGACTGACTCCTCAGCTTCTGGGCTTGCTGGTTGCCCATTTTGGGCAGCAGGTGGCGGTGCTGCACAGCAGCCTGCCGGCAGCGGAACGATATGACCAGTGGAAACGGGTCCGTTCCGGCGAGGCGAAGGTGGTGGTTGGCACCCGTTCTGCGGTGTTTGCACCCTGTGTTTGCCCCGGCGTGCTGATTCTGGACGAGGAGCAGGAACATTCCTACCGCTCCGAAAACAGTCCCCGATACGATGCCCGTGAGGTGGCAATGTGGCGGGGCTTGAAAGAAAATACGCTGGTCCTGCTGGGGTCGGCAACGCCCTCCATCGAGACCATGTACCATGCCAAACAAGGGCATTATGCCCTCTACACCCTCCGCCAGCGCTACAACGGTCACGCCCTGCCACGGGTGGATATTGTGGATATGCGGGAGGAGATTAAGGCAGGCAACGACCTGTCTTTCAGCCACGCCTTGCAGGATGCCATTATCGACACGGCAGGCCGCGGCAAGCAAACCATCCTGTTCCTGAATCGCCGTGGCAACAGCCGTGCGCTGGTGTGCGTGGACTGTCGGGAAGCGCCGGAGTGTCCCCGTTGCAGCGCCAGATTGACCTATCACAGCGCCAATCAGCGGATTATGTGCCACTATTGCGGCTTTTCTCAGCCTATGCCGGAGCGATGCCCTGCTTGTGGCGGACCTCTTAAACGGGTCGGCACCGGCACCCAGAAGGCGCAGCAGGAGCTGAATATGCTTCTGCCGAATCTTGAAATTGCCCGAATGGATGCGGATACGGTCAGTGCTGTGAATACCCACGAAAAGATTCTCGCCCATTTCAAGGAGGATCGGGTGCCTGTGCTGGTTGGCACCCAGATGGTCGCCAAGGGACTGAACCTGCCGGACGTGACGCTGGTGGGTGTGCTGGATGGCGATTTGAGCCTGTACTCCGGCTCCTACCGTGCGGCAGAGAACACCTTCGATATGCTGACACAGGTGGTGGGTCGTGCCGGTCGGGGAACAGATCCCGGTGTGGCGATGATTCAGACGCTGGTTCCGGAGCACGAGGTGCTGAAGCTGGCGGCCCGTCAGGACTATGACGGCTTTTACGAGCTTGAGATTCGGCTCCGTCAGATGCAGGGAATGCCTCCCTTCGGCAATCTTTTGACCATTACCTTTACCGGTCAGGATGAAGCGGCAGTTCTGCGAGGGGCGGCAAAATTCCGTGACTCACTGGTGATGTGCCTGAACCAGAGCCAATATAAAGAAGAAAAATGCACGGTGCTGGGACCTGCGCCCTGTGCAGTGCCGAAAATAAACTACAATTTCCGTTATCAGCTGACCCTGCGCTGCCGCCTGACCAAGGGGCTGCGGGGACTGGTTGCTCATATTCTGCGGCAGTTTGCCAAGGATGGAGCCAATCGGGGCATCAATGCCTTTGCGGATGTGAACGGATTGGATTAAGGAGAAACTATGGGAATTCGTAAAATTTTGACGGATAAGGATCCGGCGCTGCATAAAACCTGCAAGCCGGTGGAAAATTTTGACCGTAAGCTCCATAAGCTGCTGGACGATATGGCCCAGACTCTGGAGGAGGCCAACGGCGTTGGTTTGGCTGCACCGCAGGTGGGCATTTTGCGCCGAGTGGTGATTGTGGATACCGGCGAGGAGATTCTGGAGCTGGTCAATCCCACCATTCTGGAAACCTCCGGCGAGCAGACCGGTGCGGAAGGCTGCCTGAGTGTCCCCGGTAAGTATGGTCTGGTGACCCGCCCCAATGTCGCAAAGGTTCGGGCGCAGGACCGATTTGGCCAATGGTACGAGGTGGAGGGTGAGGAACTGATTGCCCGTTGCTTCTGCCATGAGCTGGATCATCTGGATGGCATCCTCTATACTCAGGTCATGGAACGTTTCCTGACCGAAGAAGAGCTAGAAGCTGACGAATAATCCCACGGAGGAATCCCTATGCGTGTAGTATTTATGGGTACGCCGGATATTGCGGCGACCTGCCTGAAGAAAATCATTGCCGACGGCTTCGAGGTTGTGGGTGTCTATACCCAGCCTGACCGTCCCAAGGGCAGGGGAATGAAGCTGGTTTGCTCTCCTGTGAAGGAAGTGGCAATGGAGCATGACATTCCGGTGTATCAGCCGGAGAATTTCAAGGATTCTGAAACTGTGGCGCAATTGCAGGCGTTGGAGCCGGATATTTGCGCTGTGATGGCATACGGGCAGCTGCTGCCTCAGTCGGTGCTGGATGTTCCCAAACGTGGCTGTATTAACATCCATGCCAGCGTTCTGCCTGCCTACCGTGGCTCCGCACCTTATCAGTGGGCGGTGCTGGACGGTCTGAAGCAGACCGGCGTTACGGCCATGTACCTGTGCCGGAAAATGGACGCCGGTGACATCATCGACGTAGCCGAAACTCCCATCGGTCCCGACGAAACCGCCGGTGAGCTGCTGGACCGGCTGGCGGTGCTGGGTGCGGACCTTCTGAGCAAAACCCTTGGCCGGTTTGTTGCCGGAGAAGTGACCGCCACACCTCAGGATGAGTCGCTGGTCACCTATGCTCCCATGCTGGATAAGTCCATGTGTCCCATTGACTGGACGAAAACGGCCCAGCAGGTTCATGACCATGTCCGTGGTCTGCATCCATGGCCTGTGGCCACAGCGGAATTGGAGGGCAAGCGCTTTAAGATTCACGCCACCACCATCGTGGATGGCTCCGGTGAGCCGGGGCAGATTCTGGGGCTGACCAAAACCGGTCTGAGAATTGCCTGCGGCGAGGGCGCGGTGGAGATTCGCAGTCTGCAAGCTGAGGGCGGCAAGCGCATGGACGCGCCGGATTACTTTAGAGGACACCCACTAGGTAATCAATAATGAATTGCCTTCGGTGTCTGGCGAAGTTTTCGCCAATTTCACCATCGATTACCTGGAGGAATCAATATGAACGCAAGAGAAACAGCATTGGATGCTCTGATTGCCTGCCGTAAGCGGGCAGCGTGGTCCAATGGCGTTTTGAAGGACTATATCGAACGGGACCGGCTGGACCGGCGGGATGCCGCGTTGGCCACCCGCCTATGCTATGGCATTTTGCAGCATCGCGGTATGCTGGACTTCTTTTTGCAGCAGCTGCTGACGGGTAAGGTCAAGGATTTGCACCCTGTGATTCGGGATATTCTACACATGGGTCTGTATCAGATTTACGAGCTGGATAAGGTGCCGGATTCCGCAGCGGTGAACGAATCGGTACTGCTTGCGAAGAGATACTGCCGCATGCAGCGATTTGCGCCGGGACTGGTGAATGCGGTGCTGCGTAACGCGGTTCGTACCAAGGGCACCCTGAAGCAGCCTACCTCGCTGGAGGACCGGTACAGTCATCCCAAGGCACTGATTGATCTGCTGGGCAGCTATGTGGGAATGGAAAAGCTGGAACCTATGCTGGCTGCCAACAACGATACGCCCCTGATGGTGGTGCAGGTGAATACCCTGCGGACCACCACTGAGGCACTGCTTCAGCTGTTGAAGGAGGAAGATGTGGTTGCCCTTCCTCACTCGTGGATGCCGGACTGTCTGGTGCTGTCCAACACCGGAAACATCGAGAAATTGGACGCCTTCAAAAAAGGGCTGTTTTATGTGCAGGATGCCGCATCCCGTTTGGCGGTGATGTGTGCCAAAATTCCGCAGGGTGAGAGCATTCGGGTGCTGGACTGTTGCGCCGCTCCCGGTGGCAAGACTTTTGCGGCAGCCATTTCCATGGGCGGAAAGGGCAAAATCCGTTCTGCGGATATCCATCGCCACAAGACGACCCTGATTCAGCATGGCGCAGATCGTCTGGGTCTGCCGGATGTGCTGGTTCGGGAGCAGGATGCCACGGAAAACCACCGCAGTTGGTACCAGAAAATGGACGTTGTGCTGGCGGACGTACCTTGCTCCGGCTATGGTATTATCCGCAAAAAGCCGGACATCCGTTACAAGGATCCCAAGGAAATGGAACGGCTTCCCGAGCTGCAGCTGAAGATTCTCTGCAAGCAGGCAGAGTATGTTAAGCCCGGCGGTGTGTTGATGTATTCCACCTGCACGCTGGTTCGCCGTGAAAATGAAGGCGTTGTGGAGGCGTTCCTGCGTCATTATCCGGAATTCTACCTTGAAAAGCTGGATTTGCCGGATAATTTCCCTGAGAATAAGACTGGTATGATTACTTTGGTACCGGGTGAATATGACACAGACGGCTTCTTCCTCTGCCGTCTGCGGAGGAAAGCATGAATTTGAAATCCCGTACTTTGCCGGAGTTGACTGCCCTGTTCAAGGAACTGGGCGAGCCCTCCTTTCGTGCAAAGCAGGTCTATACATGGCTCCATAAGGGCGTTCGTACTTATGACGAAATGACGAATCTGCCCCAGTCCCTGCGGCAGCGTCTGGCGGAGCAGTACCCTATCTGCCCGCCGGAGGTGGCACGGAAGCAAGAATCCCAACGGGACGGTACAATCAAGTACCTCTGGCGGCTGTCCGACGGAAACTGCGTGGAAACGGTACTGATGCGCTATCGCTACGGCAATACGGTCTGCATCTCCACGGAGGTGGGCTGCCCTATGGGTTGCGCTTTCTGTGCGTCCACACTCGGTGGACTGGTACGGCGACTGGAACCCTATGAAATGCTGGATCAGGTGCTGTTTACGCAGGTGGATTCCGGACTTCCTGTATCCCACATTGTGCTGATGGGCATTGGTGAGCCGCTGGATAATTTTGATAATGTGCTGCGATTTCTGGAGTTGGTGAACAGTCCCGAGGGTATGAACATTTCCATGCGCCACATCAGCCTGTCCACCTGCGGACTGGTGCCGAAAATCGATGCGTTGGCGGAAAAGAAATTGCAGATATCTCTTGCGATTTCCCTGCATGGTCCTAATGACGCGGTTCGTGACCGCATTATGCCGGTGAACAAGGCGTATCCTATTGATGAACTTCTGGCGGCCTGCCGCCGGTACTATGAAGCCACCTCCCGCCGGATTCATTTTGAGTATGCCATGATTGACGGCGTCAACGATTCGCCAGAGGCGGCACGGGAGCTGCTGCGCAGATTAAAGGGGCTGCAAGCCCATGTGAATCTGATTCCTCTGAACCATGTGGAGGAAAGTCCGCTGAAGCCCAGTTCCCGCAAGGCGGTGGCCACCTTCCAGAAGATTCTGGAGGATGGGGGCATTACCGCCACGGTCCGCAGAACTCTGGGCGGCGACATCGATGCGTCTTGCGGACAATTACGAAGAAAGTATACCAGAGAACAAACCTGACCCCAAAGGAGTGGATGCCTTATGCAAAGCTGGGCGATAACGGATACCGGAAATGTCCGTCCTCAGAATCAGGATGCCTACCGTGTGGAACAACTGGATAGAAACACCCATGTATTCGTGGTATGCGACGGTATGGGAGGCGCCAAATCCGGCAATGTGGCAAGCACTTTGGCGGTGGATGTGTTCGTGCAGGAATTGCAGCATAACTACCATTCCGGCATGGATGCCGCTGCCGTGAATCAAATCGTGGAGCGTGCTGTGAAAAAGGCAAATTTCACCGTGTACGATCAGGCGCAACAGTTTCCGGAGTTCAGCGGAATGGGTACCACGCTGGTCGCAGCGCTGATTCATGGACGGTCTGCCACAGTGGTCAATGTCGGTGACAGCCGCTGCTACCGCATTACGCAGGAGGATATTCACAGGATTACTACTGACCATTCCCTTGCTCAGTTGATGTACCAGCGTGGTGAGCTGACGGTGGAACAGCTCCGTGATTTTCCGGGAAAAAACTACATCACCCGTGCGGTAGGCACAGAGACGACTGTCCAAAGCGATATCTATCATCAGGAACTGGAGCGGGGGGATTACCTTCTTCTGTGTTCGGACGGTCTGACCAATCTTCTGGATGATCAGGAGATTCTGTTTGAGGTGGTTCACGGTGTCAGCAAAAAGAATTGCTGTCAACGGCTGCTGAGCATCGCGAAAAACCGCGGTGCGCCGGATAATGTGACCATTGTGTTGGCGCAGGTTTGATAAAGGAGTGATCCAATGGATAACGATAAATATATCGGCAAGCTGCTGGATGACCGCTACGAGATTCTGGAGGTCATCGGCAACGGCGGCATGGCAGTTGTGTATAAGGCCCGTTGCCGCCGGCTCAACCGGATGGTGGCCATCAAGATTCTGAAGGATGAGTTCTCTCAGGATGGGGATTTCCGCAACCGGTTTCATGCGGAAAGTCAGGCGGTTGCCATGCTCAGCCATCCCAATATCGTGGCGGTGTACGATGTATCCAGCACTGGAGATTCGGAATACATCGTCATGGAGTTGATTGAGGGCATCACCCTGAAATACTATATGGAAAAGAAGGGCGTTCTGAACTGGAAGGAGACCCTCCATTTTGCCATGCAGATTGCCAAAGCGCTGGAGCATGCCCATAGTCGGGGTATCGTCCATCGTGACATTAAGCCCCACAACGTGATGGTGTTGAAAAATGGCTCTGTGAAAGTGGCGGATTTTGGCATTGCTCAGATTATGTCAACCGGCAATACCATGACGCAGGAGGCTCTTGGCTCCGTCCATTACATTTCGCCGGAGCAGGCGAAGGGCGGTCGTGTAGACAGCCGGTCGGATGTATACTCTCTGGGCGTTGTGATGTACGAGATGATTTCCGGACGGGTACCCTACGATGGAGATACACCGGTGTCGGTGGTCATGAAGCACATCAATGGCGGTGCGCCCCTGCCTACAAGCCTGAATCCCAATACTCCCAGAGGTCTTGAGCAGATTATTATGAAAGCAATGGCGCAGCAGCAGAAAGATCGCTATGCTACTGCCACGGCGATGCTCTACGACATGGACGAATTCCGGAAGAATCCGGTGATGGTGTTCCCGGATTCCAAGGCTCAGGAAAAGGATGTACAACCGGCGTCCGAGAGCGAAAAACCAGAAAAAACGCCCCAGACCATCGCGCGGAAAAAAGTTCAGCCCTCTAGAAAAGAAGTGGAGAGCCGTAATCGGGTAGCGACGATTGCAATCGCGTCCTGCGCATTGGCAGGATTGGTGGCAATTGTAATTTTACTGCTGTTGATTCCTTCCTGCCAGAAAGGACCGGCACAGGTGACAGTCCCTGACTTGATTGGCAAAGATGTAAAGGAGCTGGCTGCCTACACGGATATTCAGGTTCTCATTCAGGAAGAATACAGCGACGAATATCCGGCCGGACAGGTTTTTGACCAATACCCTGCTGCCGGTGAACTGGTGGAAAAGGGCTACAAAGTGTCCGTTAGTGTCAGTCTTGGATCCCGTGCCAAATATATGATGGATTTGACCGGCGCGGAGCTTAAGGATGCCAGAAAGCAGCTGAACGATTTGGAATTGGGTCTGAAGATTCAGGTTCAGTCGGAAAAAAGTAACAAAATTCCCGAGGGCTGCGTGATTCGTACCGAACCGGCACAGGGTACAACGCTGAAAATCGGACAGACTGTGATTTTGTATTGCAACATGGCTCAGTCGGCGCAAGTGCCGGATGTGCTGGGCAATATGGTGGAAGAAGCCATTGCCGCTCTGGAAGATGCGGGCTTTACAAAGCATCGTGTCATTGAAATCGAGAATGATTTGCCCAAGGGCACCGTTATTGAGCTGTCTGTGGATGTGCTCAGCAACATCAGTACCGATCGGGAAATCGTACTTTATGTGTCCAGAGGTCAGACGATTCTTGAGGACCTGACCGGAAAGACGGCTGAAGAAGTGGAACAGTATCTGGAGTCGTTGAATCTGAAGCTGACAATTTCCTATGATCAGGAGAATAACAGTCAGATTCAGCCTGGTTGTGTGGTTCGTACGGATCCTGTAGCGGGAACTGTTCTGACAAAAGAAATGGAATTGAAGATTTACTTCAGTGCCGGTCCCGGAATGGCCATTATGCCGGATTTGCGTGGCAAGAGTCTGGAAGAAGCCAAGGCTGCTCTGGCGGCGCTTGACATCACCAATCTGCGGGAAAAAGAGGTATCCAGCCTTTTGAGCGCAGGTCAGGTGGTGGAAACTTCCGTTAATCCGGGCGTACAGGTGGATATTTCCAAGCAGGTTGTGATTTTTGTATCCAAGGGCGACAAGGGCTTGGCGGATTTGTCCGGAAAAACGGTAGAAGAAGCAGAGGTCTATTTTGCATCGCTGGATTTGAATCTGACCGTTGTGACCGAGCCAATCCGGAACAACGATGTAGAGCAAGGTGGTGTAGTAGGAACCAACCCGCCTGAGGGCTCTACGGTGGACTACGGACAGACGATTACGGTCTATTACAGTTCCGGTCCGTCCTCCGGGGCAGTGCCGGATGTGGAAGGTGACCGGCTGGCAGATGCCATCAAAAAACTGAACGCTGCAGGTTTTTATAATCTGGAGGTTCAGGAAATTGATGGCGACAGAGAGCCGGGACACGTTCTTGCCTTGTCGGTATCGGCCGGAGAGTGGGTAGATGTGAATACCAATATCATCATTCATGTGGCAAAAGGAGAAGCCACAACGGAGGTCACGCTGAGCAATTATGCGTTTGAGCTTCCCGGACGGGACGAAACGGTTCTGTTGACCATTACCTGTAACGGCGTTACAGTTCTCAGCCAGAATGTGGCACCCAGTGCCAATAAAGTCTATGTAACCATCACCGGCAATGGAACGCAGCAGTACGACCTGTACATTGACGGAATATACTGTCGCACAGAAACGGTGGTATTTGATCCGGATGATTGAGAAACGTACAGGTCGCATTCTGCGGTCGTTGAGTGGTTTTTATGATGTGCAGACGGAGTCGGGATTGATAACCTGTCGGGCGCGGGGGGTTCTGCGTCGGGGTGGCAACAGCCCGCTTACCGGCGACATGGTGGAGATTTCCGTGGAGCATGGTAAGGGCATGGTGGAGAAAATCCTGCCCAGACGAAACTGGTTCGTCCGTCCTGCGGTTGCCAATGTGGATGCGCTGGTGGTTTTTGCCGCGAATGTCAATCCGGTAACGGAGCCGTTTTTGATTGACCGTGTGGCGGCCATTGCCGGTGACAGGGAAGTGAAAGTCTACCTGTGCATCAACAAATGCGATTTGGATCCTGCTGTGGATCTGGAGCGGATTTATCGCAGAGCAGGTTTCCCTGTGATTCTCACCAGCGCGGAAACCGGTGAGGGTGTTGAGGAGCTGCGTCAGCTGATTCGTGGAAAGTTGACTGCCTTTACCGGGAATTCCGGTGTTGGCAAGAGCAGTATCCTGAATAAGCTGTGTCCCGATTTGGCGCTGCCCACCGGCGAGGTTTCTGAAAAGCTGGGACGCGGACGGCATACCACCCGACATGTGGAGTTGTACCGGCTGGAGGAGGACACCTATGTGGCGGACACGCCGGGATTTTCCTCCTTCGATACGGACCAGATGGATGTCATTTTGAAGGAAAATCTCCAGTACGCCTTTCCGGATTTTGGACGGTACATCGGGCAATGCCAGTTCCATGACTGCTCCCACCGGAAGGAACCGGGCTGCGCGGTGACTGCGGCTGTTGCCGCGGGGGAAATTGAGCCTACCCGGTATGACAGCTATCTCCGCCTTTACGAAAAAGCCAGCCAAATCAAGCTGTGGGAAGTCAAGTAATATCGTATAAAATGACAGGCAGGGAGGACTTGAACCCCCCTGCCTGATTTGCTATAATACCTCAAAGAAAGCGAGGCGGTTACAGTGGCTGAAGAAAGACGCTATCTGGAATGTGAAAAACGATGGGTATTTGCCATGCTGATTTTCGTGGCAGGCTTGTACGGGGGATATACACTGTCCGTTCGTGGCGGCGTGTTTTGCAATGGTCAGACAGGAAATATCGCTTTACTGGGTGTGGCATTGGGCAATGGAAACTGGGGACGAGCATTGTATTACCTTATTCCGATAGGTAGCTATCTGCTGGGTATCATGGTATCTGAAATCATTCCGCGTCATGTGCGGTGGTTTCGTCTGCGGTGGGATACAGTGCTGACGCTGATAGAAATCATTCTAGTCATTATCATGGGCTTCATTCCGGCTACGGCACCTCACCAGATTTGTCAAGTGACCATTAATTTTATATGCGCGATGCAGTATAATACCTTCCGTCAGGCGGAGGGGATGTCCATGGCCACTACCTTTTGTGTCAATCATTTGCGGATGGTTGGTACTGCTCTGTCCCGAATCCTGTTTCGCAAGGGCGTACATCCTGAGTCGATAGATACGTTGGAAAAGCACGGCATAATGCTGTTGAGCTTCGTTTTGGGCGCAATTGCCGCGGGTGTTTTGAGTTGGTATTTTGGAGTACGAGCAATCTGGTTTGCGCTTATCCCGCTAATCATACTGGCGATAGATTTACTGCGCGCGGATTTGGTGACGGAAAAAGAACTGCTGGATATTCCGCCTTGCGGTCATTGAGATAATTTACTTCAATAGCAAAACGCACCGACCAAGTCGGTGCGTTTTGCTATTAAGAAAAGAAAATGATAATCAGTTGGGAAGCGAACACTACGGAAATCAGGGCGATGGGGTAGGTGGCGGCGTAGGCAGATGCCACATCCTCAGTGCCGGTGACGTTAATCAAAGTACCGAGTGCAGGGGTGGAGGTCATGCCACCGGTGATGGAGCCCAAATTGTTGAACAGGGGTAGCTTCAGCAGGAACTTCGCAACGAAGAAACCGATAATCATGGGGGCAACGGTCATCACAATACCATAGATGAAGTAGACAGGCTCGAACAGTTCGATAAAACGGGAACCGCCGGAGATGCCGGCACCCATCAGGAAGAATACCAGACCAAGTTCGCGCATCACCTTCAGGGTGGTGGCTT
>JAZSEN010000029.1:0-4551 GCA_045531675.1 Faecousia sp. | reverse complement strand
CAGTACTACTTCCTGTCCGGCTTCACCGCAAAGCTGGCCGGCACCGAGCGTGGCATCACCGAGCCCACTCCCACCTTCTCCGCCTGCTTCGGCGCTGCTTTCCTGGAGCTGCACCCCACCAAGTACGGCGAGGAGCTGGTCAAGAAGATGGAGGCCAACGGCGCCAAGGCTTACCTGGTCAACACCGGCTGGAACGGCACCGGCAAGCGTATCTCCATTAAGGATACCCGTGGTATCATCGACGCCATTCTGGATGGCTCCATCCTGAAGGCTGGGACCAAGAAGATCCCCTACTTCGATTTCGAGGTTCCCACTGCTCTGCCCGGCGTGGACAGCGGCATCCTGGATCCCAGACACACCTATGCCGACGTTTCCGTGTGGGAGACCAAGGCAAAGGATCTGGCTGGCCGTTTCATCAAGAACTTCGCCAAGTACCCCGGCAATGACGAGGGCAAGGCTCTGGTCGCCGCTGGTCCTCAGCTGTAATTTACAAAAAGCTCCCTCCGGTATCCGCCGGAGGGAGTATTTTTTACTTCCGTAAATGCGCCTGCCAACCGGCAGGCGCATTGTTTTTAAGATCTTGCAAGTCCGTCCACCTGCAGCACCACGCCGGTGATGTAGGCGGCCTCCTCCGATGCCAGAAATACGAAGGCGTTGGCAATGTCCTCCGGCTGACCCAGACGCCGCAGGGGAATCTGATCAATCAGCGGCTGGATGACTTCCTTGGGAACAGCCTTCATCATATCGGTTTCGGTGATGCCCGGTGCCACGGCATTGACCCGAATCCCCTTGGGACCCAGCTCACGGGCAAGGGACAGCGTCATACCATTGACGGCGAATTTCGAGGTGGGGTACGCCAGTCCGGCGCTCTGACCGTAAATGCTGACCATGGAAGAAGTGTTCAGAACCACACCGCCGCCCCGTTGGGACATATGGGGAATCAGCGCGTGGGTGGCATTGAAAATGCCCTTGACATTCAAATCCATGACCTTATCAAACAGCTCATCGGTGTAGCCGGCGATGGGGGTGCTTTCGGAAACGCCGGCGTTGTTGACCAGAATATCCACGCCGCCAAACTGCCGGATAACCTCATCGAAGGACGCCTGCACCGACTGCAGCTTCGTCAGCTCGGGGCTGATGCCGGCGACGGTGGCTTCAGGATGGGCGGCACGGAGCTTTTCCACAGCCTTTTGGGAATTTTCAGGGGAACTGGCGGTAATGATAACGGTGGCACCCTCTCGCAGGAACGCATCCGCGGTGGCATAGCCGATGCCACGGCTTCCGCCGGTGATAACAGCAACTTTGTTCTTCAATCTCATAGGGTTTACCTCCTTTTTTTTCTATATCATACCCAAAGGGGATAAACTTTTCCGTGACAATATCACATTTACAGAACTTTTCCGCCGTTGACGGTCAGACGGAATTTGCAGCCCAGCATTTCCGCCGCCCCGCGGCACATCAGCATCCGACCCAGAAAAATGTCGAAATATTCGTACATGGTGCAGATTTCCTCATCGATTTGCAGATTCAGGGAAATCTTCTTTTCGGCAGGATCCACCTTCAGGCTGGAGCCGGTGACGGCGTAGTTCACCCGATCGTGGATGTCGAATTTCTCCTTTTCCTTGGTGCGAACCCGATTGCGCCGCACATCGGTCTTGTCCGCCAGTACCAGCGCCGCGGAAATGGGATCCTTGGCACCGCCGGTGGACTCGTCATGGTTGCCGATGGCGGCAATCACCGCAATCCGGTCCGCCATGGGCATTTCGTTTTTTAGAATGTCATTGGCAAGAATCGCACCGATTTCCGCGTGATGGGTTCGATTGATTGCGTTGCCGATGTCATGCATGAAACCGGCGATTTTCGCCAGCTCTTCGTCGTGGTCGGAGTAGCCCAGCTTGCGAAGGATGTACCCCGCCCGCTCCGCTACCAGTGCGCAATGGGCCTTGGAGTGGTCCGTGAAACCCAGAACACCCAGATTTTCATTGCCCCGCTCCAGCAGCGCCAGTACTTCGGGATGCTTCAAAATTTCTTCATACGTCATATTATCAACTCCTTGTCGCTTGGGAAAATGATTGTTTATAGCGCTAAGCACCGCTAAACGATAATTTACACTTGTCGTTCCTTTACCAGCAAGGGGGTCAGCTTGGGTTTTCCGTACCGTTCTACGAAACGGGGGCATTTAATCAGGAACGCATAATAGATATTGTAGCCGCAGCCCAGCAGAGTTTCGGCGTTGCCCTGACCCTTGGAAAGAATGATATCTGCCTGATTCATGGCCTGTCTGGCTTCGTCGCTGAGCAGGGACAGCTCCGTGCCGGCAACGCAGTTGCCGTTGTCGATTACATGAAAAGGAACGCCCACCGCCGCCGCGTCCTCACGGGTGGCATCGTTCTGGGCATAGCCGCCCCGAACGCAGAAGGTAATCTCCAGCTCCGGAAAGGCACGGTGAATCTGCTCGGCGCAAATCCGGTCGAATCCAATCTCGCCGGCGTTGTCCGTCAGGTACAGCAGCTTTCTGGCATTGGCCAGCTCCTGCCGGAAGTCGGGATAGGCTTCCAGCTTCATCTCAAGGGCACTTTCCAGCATTATGTCCAATTTTTCGAAGGAAACCTCCCCTTGCAAGGCGGAAAAATCGATATAATTGCCCAAAATCGCCAACTGCAGTCCTGCCAGCACCGGATCCGCCACCCCCTCCGCCGTGGCACGGATGGCATCCAGCCGCGCCATCACAAAGGCGTTGGAGTCCTCTTTTTCCTGACGGTAGCGGTCCGGCTCCAGACCGTAGAACCGCTGATACAGCTCATTCACCGCCGGACCCACCGCAGGGGTGGCCTGATCCTCCGGCGCATCCAGATAAATCCGCATCAACGCCCGCGCGAAGGCGGTGGCGGTTTCCTCGTCACCCAGACTCCGTGCCGTCTCCACATTTCGCCGGAAATGGCACAGCATGCACTGGGCATCCATTCCTAAACTCATAGTAAATCCTCGAATTTTTCGATTTTTGCCACATAGCTTTGGGGATTTCCAAAGCCGTAGGCGGCGAAGATGAAGTCGATTCCTGCCTGTTCCGCCGCCTCCCAATCACCTTCGGTGTCACCGATGTAGGCGGCACTTTCGATGTGGTGGCGCTCCATCAGGCGGCGAATGGTTTCGCCCTTTTCGGTGCCGGTGTCGCCAAAGCACAGGTGTCCGGAAATATATTCCCCCAGACCCAGTTTTTCAATGCACAGCTCCGGATAGCCTTGCTGGCTGTTGCTGACGATGAACAGGCGGTGCTGTTTTGCCAGCTCCGCCATGGTTTCCCGAATTCCGGCGTAGCCGATGCGGCAGGGGTTGCGGTGCAGGTAGTCGTTTTCCGTTGCCATGCACCGGTCCATCAGGGCGTACCGCTCCGGCAGGGGAATTTCGGCAAAAATCACATCGGCAATTTCCGTCATAATTTTTCCGAACAGAGGCTTAAAATCCTCCGCTGTGACGCAAAGATGGGCCAGTCCCTCGGCGCGGAGTTGGATGTTGTAGCCCTCCGCCACCAAAGCACGGGAATCCCAGAGCGTCCCGTCGATATCAAATATCAAGCTTTCGTAATGCATAGTTTCTCCTGACGTAAATTATTAATCATACTCGATTGCCAACAATGAATGGCACAATTCTATGGTCATATCGCTGTTCAGGCTGTTTTCGATCACAATTTCGCCCTCGCCCTGACGGAGCAGACCGGCTTCCGCAAGACGGCGTCGGGTATGCAGCGCCGTACCGGGTCCACCGTCCAGAACCGCCGTATTTCCGCCCAACAGCTTCCGAATCGTGCCGGCAGCGAAGGGATAATGGGTGCAGCCCAGCACCACCGCATCCAGCTTTCCGGCATGGGGCGACAGCAACGGGCGCAGAAGCGCTTCTGTTTCGGCGGATTCGCCTTTTCCTGCTTCCACCAGCTCCACCAGTCCGGCGGCAGGCAGCTTGACCACGGTGCAGTGGTCGGCGCACCGCTCCATCAGACGGGCAAATTTCCCCTCACGCAGAGTGGCAGGGGTGGCCATCACGCCGATGTTGCCACCGGGATACCGGTCCGCCGCCAGCTTCAATGCCGGCTCGATGCCGATGATGATGGTGTCGGGGTACTTCAGCCGAAGATCCTTGACGGCGGCGGCGGTAGCGGTGTTGCAGGCAATGACCAGCGCCTTGATGCCCCGCGCCATCAGTTTTTCCGCCGCGGCAAGGGTCAAATCCCGAATTTCTTCGGTGGGACGGGTGCCGTAGGGGGCGTTGGCGCCGTCACCGAAGTACAAAAACCGCTCGCAGGGCAGCTCCTGCCGCAGATGCCGCAGCACGCTGATGCCGCCCACACCGGAGTCGAATACGCCAATATATTGATTTCTGGTGTCCAAATCTATCACCAACTGTCCTTGGAAATGAAAATTATCGTTTAGCGGTTTAATCCGGATTATATTGTAGGGGAGGGTCTTGACCCTCCCGCAACCTAATGGCTTTTGAGATGTTGCAAACTGTGCTGAAAACGTACCTGTTTGCATAGTATTAACAGCTCAGAAGTTG